>ASHK01000140.1 GCA_000695745.1 Vibrio madracius
GTTCAAAGTAACTTAATGTTACCTCAAATTAAGCAAGCAGTTCTTTTGCTGTGTTTACAACGTTTTCAGTTGTGAAACCAAACATTTTGAATAGCTCATCTGCCGGTGCAGACTCACCGAATGTCGTCATGCCGATGATCTTGCCACCAAAACCAACATACTTGTACCAGTAATCCGCGATACCTGCTTCAACTGCGATACGCTTAGTCACTGCCGCTGGAAGCACCGCTTCGCGATATGCTGCATCTTGCGCGTCAAACACGTCAGTAGAAGGAAGAGACACTACGCGTACTTTTTTACCTTCAGCCGTCAATTCAGCATAAGCGTTAGTCGCTAGCTCAACTTCAGAACCTGTTGCGATAAGAATCAGCTCTGGCGTACCTTCACAGTCTTTCAGGATGTAACCACCCTTAGCAACGTTGGCTAACTGCTCTGCATCACGCTCTTGCTGCGTTAGGTTTTGACGAGAGAAGATCAGTGAGGTCGGACCGTCTTTACGCTCAATGGCGTATTTCCAAGCCACCGCAGACTCAACTTGGTCACATGGGCGCCATGTGCTCATGTTTGGCGTCACACGTAATGATGCAATCTGCTCAACCGGTTGGTGCGTCGGACCATCTTCACCCAGACCAATAGAATCGTGAGTGTAAACTTGGATGTTTTGCACTTTCATTAGTGCCGCCATACGCATTGCGTTACGAGCGTATTCCATAAACATTAGGAATGTAGCACCGTAAGGAACAAAACCACCGTGTAGCGCGATACCATTGATGATAGCCGTCATACCGAATTCGCGTACACCGTAGTGAATGTAGTTACCAGACGCATCATCTGCGGTTAGAGACTTAGAACCAGACCACATGGTTAGGTTTGATGGTGCTAGGTCAGCTGAGCCGCCCATGAATTCTGGAAGCATCTTACCAAACGCTTCAAGCGCGTTTTGAGACGCTTTACGAGATGCAATGTTTGCCGGGTTAGCTTGAAGGTCTGCAATGATCTTGCTTGCTTCTTGCTCCCACTGAGCTGGAAGCTCACCGTTTACACGACGCTTGAATTCTGCAGCTAGCTCTGGGTATGCCGCTTCATAAGCCGCTAACTTCTCGTTCCAAGCCGCTTCTTTTGCACTACCCGCTTCTTTCGCATCCCACTGTGCTTTGATGTCAGCTGGAATTTCGAATGGACCGTATTCCCAACCTAGGAATTCGCGTGCCGCTGCAATTTCGTCGTGACCAAGTGGTGCACCGTGACAATCGTGTGAACCTGCTTTGTTCGGAGAACCAAAACCGATGATGGTTTTAGTACAAATAAGTGTTGGACGTGGGTCCGCTTTTGCCGCTTCAATAGCAGCATTGATTGCGTCTGCATCGTGGCCGTCTACCGCTGGGATAACGTGCCAGCCGTACGCTTCGAAACGCTTAGGCGTATCGTCAGAGAACCAACCTTCAACTTCACCGTCGATAGAAATACCGTTGTCATCCCAGAAAGCAATCAGCTTACCAAGACCTAGAGTACCTGCTAAAGAACACGCTTCGTGAGAAATACCTTCCATTAAGCAACCATCACCCATGAACACATAAGTGAAGTGGTCTACGATGTCGTGGCCTTCTTTGTTAAATTGCGCTGCAAGAGATTTCTCAGCAATCGCCATACCCACTGCGTTGGTGATACCTTGACCTAGAGGGCCTGTTGTCGTCTCGATACCGGGTGCATAGCCATACTCTGGGTGACCTGGTGTTTTTGAGTGCAGTTGACGGAAGTTTTTCAAATCATCAATCGATAGCTCGTAACCGCTTAGGTGAAGCAGAGAGTAAATCAGCATAGAGCCATGGCCGTTAGAAAGTACGAAACGGTCGCGATCAGCCCACTCTGGGTTTGATGGGTTGTGATTTAGATGAGAACGCCAAAGAACTTCAGCGATATCAGCCATACCCATTGGCGCACCTGGGTGACCTGAGTTAGCTTGTTGAACACCATCCATGCTTAGCGCGCGGATTGCATTAGCGAGTTGTTTACGAGAAGACATGTAGGCTCCTGAGTGCATTAAGCGAATTCCAAGTTTTTCATAGGCTGAGCGAATAGTCAGCGGCGCTATTGTCGCAAAGCCCCATAGTCTCTGCAAACGTTTTACCGTCATTTTTTGGCTTTTTACTGCGATAATGTGGTACCAAAACACGTTTATTCAACAAAAATGGGCAAACGATTGGCTATAAGTTAAAAACAAAAATCGCTTGCTAAACGCACATTGATGACTAGAATAGACGTCTAGATGTAGATACACCTACAATATATCGTTGATTTTTCAATAAGCGGGCTCAATAGGTTCGCTTAAAAATGTAATTGGAGCTCTCATGGCTAAGCACCTGTTTACTTCTGAATCTGTATCAGAAGGCCATCCAGATAAAATCGCTGACCAAATTTCAGACGCGGTACTTGATGCGATTCTAGAACAAGACCCTAAAGCACGCGTTGCGTGTGAAACTTACGTTAAGACTGGCATGGTGATGGTAGGTGGTGAGATCACTACTTCAGCATGGGTTGATATCGAAGAGTTAACTCGTGAAACCGTTCGTGAAATCGGTTACGTTCACTCTGACATGGGTTTCGATGCCAATTCTTGTGCAGTTCTTAATACTATCGGTAAGCAGTCTCCTGACATCAACCAGGGCGTTGATAAAGCTGACCCTAAAGAGCAAGGCGCTGGTGACCAAGGTATCATGTTCGGTTACGCGACTAACGAAACTGAAATTCTTATGCCTGCTCCTATTACCTACTCTCACCGTCTTGTTCAAAAGCAAGCTGAAGTACGTAAGAACGGCACGCTACCTTGGTTGCGTCCAGACGCTAAATCTCAAGTAACGTTCCAATACGACCAAGGTAAGATCGTTGGTATCGATGCAGTTGTTCTTTCAACTCAACACTGTGATTCAATCTCTACGCCAGATCTACGTGAAGCGGTAATGGAAGAGATCATCAAGCCAGTTCTACCATCTGAGTGGATCAACAAAGAGACTAACTTCTTCATCAACCCAACCGGTCGTTTCGTTATCGGTGGCCCAATGGGTGACTGTGGTCTAACTGGTCGTAAGATCATTGTTGACACCTATGGCGGCGCAGCTCGTCACGGTGGTGGTGCATTCTCTGGTAAAGATCCATCAAAAGTAGACCGCAGTGCAGCATACGCAGCACGTTATGTGGCGAAAAACATTGTCGCTGCGGGTATGGCTGATCGTTGTGAAATCCAACTTTCTTACGCTATCGGTGTTGCTGATCCAACTTCTATCATGGTGGAAACATTCGGTACTGAGAAAGTCTCTCACGACATCATCGTAGAAGCAGTGCGTCAACATTTCGACCTACGCCCATACGGTCTACAAGAAATGCTAAACCTGCTACAGCCGATTTATAAGAAGACTGCAGCATACGGTCACTTCGGTCGCGAAGAATTCCCTTGGGAAGCGACAGATAAAGCAGCAATCCTGCGCGACTTCGCTGGTTTATAACCTGCCAGACCTGAGTTAATACTCTAAAAAGCCTTCAAAATATCTTTTGAAGGCTTTTTTGTTTTTATTACTAACTATTTCAATTACTTTGTTAGATAACTGTTAAATCCGTCTTTTGCAGCACGTGATTTATACCCTTTTGAAAATTGTGTTTTCTCACAACTCGGTCAATAGTTAATCAAAAGTGCCCTTGTAACCAGACCTTTTAGGTCTGAGTTTCGTACTGTAAATAGAGCACTTATGAGGGGAAGACGCTACACAACGACGCTTTGCTAAACTTGCTCATGCTTAATAAAACAGCATCGTTAGCGCCATGCCCTGAGAAACGTAGGCCAGTTTGTCAAATCAGGGAGGACATATGCCTCGAACTGTAAATACCGACGACTTCCACAAGAAACACGAAGTCAGGGATCAAGATTACGCTAAAACTATTCCATGTAACGAACTCAGTGTCTCGGCACCATTTCACTGGTTAGCACTTGGGTTGCACGATCTTATTCGCATGCCCATCATTAGTGCGTTTTACGGCTTATGCTTTACTGCTGCCGCTGTCGCCATTGTGCTATTAGTTCAGTGGCAAGGAACCCATTTGGTTATCATGCCAAGTCTCGTCGTCTACATGCTCATTGGACCATTCTTAGCGCTCGGGTTATACGATGCAGCATGGGAAAGAGAAAAAGGACACAAACCCAGTTTATTCCATTCTATGAAAGCCATCGGCAGAAACTCCACCTCACAATGGGCCTTCGCTGTACTGCTCGCTGTCGCCATGATTTTCTGGATGAGAATCGCTGCTCTGCTCCACGCTCTGTATCCTTCTGTTCAAGGTGCACCCTTGACTGATTTTGCCCCATTTCTGATTACGGGTAGCGTTATAGGAGCTGTGATTGCTTCGATTATCTTCAGCATTTCAGCGTTCTCGATCCCACTTATGATGGAGAGACGCGTCGACGTAATGACGGCCGTATTTACCAGCGTTAATGCAGTGAAGTC
The DNA here is from genome assembly GCA_000695745.1 of Vibrio madracius. Lineage (GTDB taxonomy): Bacteria > Pseudomonadota > Gammaproteobacteria > Enterobacterales > Vibrionaceae > Vibrio > Vibrio madracius. The sequence goes on from ASHK01000140.1 coordinate 4,494, forward strand.
GAACATACCCGCCATGATTGTGTGGGCGTTGGTTATCTGCGGTGGCATCTTGATTGGTTTCGCCACCTACGGCATTGGCATGATCATTACCATGCCAATCCTTGGGTATGGTACGTGGCACGCTTATCATGAAACCATCAAGAAAAAACATCATCCGTAAGGCAAAAGCAATATATTGCAAACCCAACCAATGTCTCTAGAATAGCGCCCTCATTTGGGCGTTATTTTATGATTGAGTTAAATGAAGTCATCTCCATCCGAAGAGCTGCACTACTTGGCGGCGAAAAAGCTAGCACAATGTATCGAACTGGCTCGTCGCTATTTTGAGCGAGACTTTCCCATGCCAGCCCTCAATTATCAGCTTCGTGGCAAAGCTGCTGGTAAAGCCTATTTGCAAACATGGGAAATACGTTTAAACCCAGTGCTATTTGTCGAGAACCAACAAGCTTTTATCAGCGAGGTGATTCCTCATGAGGTCGCTCACCTCATTACGTTTGCCTGCTTCGGAAGAGTGCGTCCTCACGGAGCTGAATGGCAAATGATCATGAGCCAAGTCTTTTCGTTAGTCCCCAAAACCACTCATTCGATGAATGTCCAATCTGTTCAGGGTCGTACCTTCGAATATCGCTGCCAGTGTGACACTTTCCCCGTTTCCATAAGACGACATAACAAAGTAATGCGTCAGCAAGCGAGTTATCGGTGCCGAAAATGTGGCAGCCAAATTGAATTCACCGGCAAACAGCTCAGCTAAGTTTAGGTTTCCCCTTAATAATCTATAGATCTATCTGTAGATCGAGTAATTTTTGCGAGTTAAACTAGGTTATCTCAACCTTTTTAAAGACTTGTAATGTACCGTTATCTCTCTTTTGCTGTGGCCCTACTTGTTAGCTTAATCTCATTTTCAGCACTCAGTGCCCCACCTAGTAGCTTTAGTAAAGCCAAGAAAGAAGCCGTTAAAATCTATGCGGATCACCCTATTAGTTTTTACTGTGGGTGCGACATTCAATGGCAAGGGAAGAAAGGTATTCCTGATCTATCATCTTGTGGTTACCAAGTACGCAAACAGCAAAAACGCGCAAGTCGCATCGAGTGGGAACATGTCGTACCCGCATGGCAATTTGGCCACCAGCGTCAGTGTTGGCAGGAAGGCGGTCGTAAAAACTGCACCAGAAAAGATAAAGCCTTCAAATTGATGGAAGCAGACCTACACAACCTCACTCCAGCTATCGGTGAAGTCAATGGCGACCGTTCCAATTACAATTTCTCACAGTGGAATGGTATGGATGGCGTCAGTTATGGACGTTGTGAAATGCAAGTTAATTTCAAGCAGCGCAAGGTCATGCCGCCAGACAGAGCGAAAGGCTCCATCGCTCGTACCTACTTATATATGAGTAAAGAGTACGGATTTAAGCTCTCTAAACAGCAAACGCAACTCATGCAGGCCTGGAATAAAACCTACCCAGTCGATGCTTGGGAGTGCACTCGCAACGAACGCATCAAGCGCATTCAAGGTAACGATAACCCATTTGTGGCGGAAGCCTGTAAAAATCCTAGTTAAATCGCAACGCCAGCCCTTGTAATTTTGAGGGCGGGCATCCATCTTATACCTCTATACAGTTTTGTTCTTTGGAAGTTTTTATGCGTATACCTCGTATCTATCACCCTGAACCAATTCACGCTTTAGGGTCTCTTGCACTAAGTGAAGATGCCGCAGGCCATGTAGGCCGCGTGTTGCGCATGAAAGAAGGTCAAGAAGTGCTATTGTTTGATGGCTCAGGCCATGAGTTTCCCGCCACCATTACGCAGATTGGCAAAAAAAATGTAGAGGTCGAGGTACTGGAGAAAGTCTCTGCCAGTATAGAATCGCCTTTGGACCTACATTTAGGCCAAGTTGTTTCTCGCGGCGATAAAATGGAGTTCACGATTCAAAAATCGGTTGAGTTAGGCGTCAATACTATCACCCCGCTTATCTCAGAGCGCTGTGGCGTTAAACTCGATGCGAAACGCTTTGAAAAGAAACTGCAACAATGGCAGAAAATTGCTATCAGTGCTTGTGAACAATGCGGACGTAACACCATACCTGAAATTCGACCAATTATGTCACTAGAGCAATGGTGTGCCGAGCCCTCAGAAGCCTTAAGCTCAATCTGCACCCAAGAGCGAAATACTCAATCAATACCTTGCCTGAACCGGTGACTAAAGTCCGTCTGCTTATTGGCCCAGAGGGTGGCTTATCAGCGCAAGAAATTGAAATGACTGAACAATATCAATTCGAAGAAACCCTGCTTGGTCCTCGTGTTTTGCGAACAGAAACGGCAGCATTAACCGCCATTACTGCACTGCAAGTACGCTTTGGCGATTTAGGTTAACGGGAGAAAAATAATGCTCAAACTCGGTATCGTGATGGATCCAATTTCGTCCATCAACATCAAAAAAGATTCTAGCTTTGCGATGATGTTGGAAGCCCAACGTCGTGGTTACGAAATCCACTATATGGAAATGAACGATCTACATTTGGATCAAGCACGGCCGTTGCCGATACCAAGATTGTGACGCTGAAAGAAGACCCTAATGGTTGGTATGAATTCACTTCTGAACAAACTATTGAGTTGTCAGAACTGGATGCGGTTTTGATGCGCAAGGATCCGCCGTTTGATACAGAATATATTTACGCGACATATATCCTTGAGCGCGCCGAAGAAAAAGGCACATTAATCGTTAACAAACCACAGAGCCTACGTGACTGTAAACGAAAAACTATTCACTGCTTGGTTCCCTGAACTAACGCCAACAACGATTGTGACTCGCAAAGCCGAAAAGATTAAGCAGTTCCGTGACCAGCACGGTGATGTCATTCTTAAACCACTCGATGGTATGGGCGGTGCCTCCATTTTCCGCGTTAAGCAAGATGACCCTAACGTGTCAGTCATTATTGAAACGTTAACCAATCACGGCCAAAACTATGCCATGGCACAAACCTTTGTTCCTGACATCAGCAATGGTGACAAACGCATTCTCGTTGTCGATGGAGAGCCTATGCCATATTGCTTAGCTCGCATTCCGGCAAAAGGCGAAACGCGTGGTAACCTAGCCGCAGGTGGCCGCGGTGAAGCTCGTCCCTTAAGTGAGACAGATAAGCAAATAGCCGAAGCCGTTGCTCCAACTTTAAAAGAGAAAGGCCTAATATTTGTAGGTCTAGATGTGATTGGCGACAAACTAACTGAAATCAATGTCACCAGCCCAACTTGCATTCGTGAGATTGAGGCAGCCTTTGACATCTCTATTACTGGTAAGCTGATGGATGCCATCGAGCGCCGTTTAGGGAAGTAACTGTGGGAGAGGCCATAATGAACCTAGCCAACCATTTTCTTGTCGCTATGCCGGGGATGCAAGATCCCTACTTTCAGCGCAGCGTTATTTATGTATGTGAACATAATGAAGAAGGCGCAATGGGGATTATGATTAATACCCCTATTGATGTCACCGTTGCCAATATGCTCAAGCAAGTGCAGGTTGAGTTACCTATTGCCTCTCAAACCACTTACAGTAAAAGTCTCGATGAACCGGTCCTAAATGGTGGACCGGTTTCTGAAGATCGAGGCTTTATCCTCCATAAACCCAAAGATAAATATCAGTCAAGCATACAGATCACCGATAAGGTTTCTGTTACGACATCAAAAGATATTTTGGCGGTGCTGGGTACTGATGCCCAACCAGATAACTATCTAGTTGCTCTAGGCTACTCTGGATGGAGTGCTGGTCAACTTGAATCAGAGTTGGCTGAAAACTCTTGGTTAACGATCGAAGCCGACCCTAGCATTATCTTCGACACTCCAGTTGAAGAAAGATGGAGTACCGCCGTTGCTATGCTTGGCATCGATATTGCTCAGTTATCCACACAAGTTGGGCATGCCTAACCCCTTTACAGCACGACGTAAGAGACAAGACACTATGACATCCAGAACCATTATCGCCTTCGATTTTGGAACCAAGAGTATTGGCAGCGCCATTGGCCAAGAAGTCACTGGCACTGCCAGTCCACTGAAAGCCTTCAAGGCCAAAGATGGCATTCCAAACTGGGATGATATTGAAGCTATGCTCAAAGAATGGCAACCCGACCTGATCGTTGTTGGTTTGCCTACTGACCTACATGGCAAAGCTCTGGAAGACATTACTGCACGAGCGAAAAAGTTTGCTAATCGAATTCATGGTCGATTTGGACTTCAAGTAGAGCTGCACGATGAACGTCTATCCACCGCAGAAGCGCGCGCAGAACTGTTTGAGATGGGCGGCTATAAAGCTTTGTCAAAGGGTAATGTCGACTGTCAGTCAGCAGTAGTGATTTTAGAAAGCTGGTTTGAAACTCAGTGGGCTTAAGCTCAGTAACAAAAAAGGATGACCAATGAGTCATCCTTTTTAATCGATTATGTCTACTCAACCTATTAAGGTCATTGATTAGACAGTGAATTAATCGACTTTCAATTCTTGAAGCATTGACTCTGGCAGAGCCAGTTCGTCGTTTTTATTTACTTGAATACCCGCCGCAATAATCGCTTCAGCAATCGCTTTTGCCTCTTCTAACGAGTGCATAGCCGCCGTACCACACTGATACTCATTAAGCTCAGGAATCTTGTTCTGGCTTTCTACTTTCAGCACATCTTGCATCGCGCTTAACCACGCATCCGCCACTTGCTGCTCTGAAGGCGTACCAATCAAGCTCATGTAAAAACCGGTACGGCAACCCATCGGAGAAATATCGATGATTTCCACTGCATCGCCATTCAAGTGAGCACGCATAAAGCCTGCGTAAAGATGCTCAAGTGTGTGGATGCCCTTCTCAGAAAGGATATCTTTGTTTGGCGCCGTAAAACGTAGGTCAAATACCGTGATGGTGTCGCCTTTAGGGGTTTGCATTGTTTTCGCAACACGTACTGCTGGTGCGTGCATTTTTGTGTGGTCTACCGTAAAGCTATCCAGTAGTGGCATGATTCATTCTCCTTAGCGTTACTCACCGCTAACGCAGTGAGTAAGTGATTAGTGGCTCGATTGTATGTGGCTACACCGTATGGTGCAACCTCACTTACTTGTTCATCGCCTGCATACGTTCTGGGGTGAGGTAAGCAAAATAATGGGTTAGGAAATCATCAAAGCTTTCCTTATCCGATGCTTCAATCACTTTTTGCACCTCAACGGAACGAATGACCTCAGTTTCCATAAAATCGGACGAATATGCTTGATATTGGTGGTCTAAGTTCTTCTGACGATACTCTTTACCGAGCTCGCACCCTACTTTTCCTAAGCCACCTAATGCTTTCGTTTTTTCCAGTATGCGGCCTGAAATGGATAGCTCAGGATTTTCATTCCAAGCCTCCAAGGTGTCGCAAACACTTTGGTACTCATTTCCACCATGAGCGGCATCCATATGTTTAGCGATCTCCCTAAGATCCATAAACACACGTTTTACCCATGACTGGCTATCAAGCACTTCACCATCACAGCCTATTTTCAGCTCAAGACCAACCTGGCGACCTTCAATAATCACCTTGTTCCAGTTTTCACGCCAGCACTCAAGCTCACAATTGTCCATGGGCTCAGAGTCTTTAAGAGCACACCAAGTTAAGAACAGGTCTAAGAAACGAATCTGATCAGCGGTGATACCAATCGGGCTAAATGGGTTGACGTCCAGAGAACGAACTTCGATGTATTCGACCCCACCACGTGATAATGCTTCCGATGGTTTTTCGCCACTTTTAGCGACACGTTTAGGACGAATAGGTGCATACAGTTCATTTTCAATCTGTAAAACATAGTCGTTAAGTTGACGATACTCACCGTCCACTTTGACACCAATTTTCGCGAAGTCCTCAGAAGGGGTATGGATTGCTTGATTTAATCCTTCAAGATATTGCTCAAGGCTGTTGAAACCGATCTTTAGTGCACTCTGAGCACTATTGGTATAACCCAAATCACTCAATCTAAGCGACGTTGCTTTGGGTAAATACAGCGTACCGCCTACTTTCTCAAATGGCAGTTTGGTCTCTTTCCCTTGCAGGAACGACGAGCAAATTGCAGGGGACGCACCAAAGAAGTATGGGATTAACCAACCAAAACGGTAATAGTTGCGAATAAGACCGAAATAGGCTTCTGACTTCGCATCCTGACGTGCTTTTTCATCTTGTTCGCCAAATAGCGCATCCCAGAATGACTCAGGAAATGAGAAGTTAAAGTGCACACCTGAAATGATCTGCATTAAGCTGCCATAACGATGCTTTAGCCCTTGACGATAAAGTGTCTTCATCCTTCCAGAGTTTGAACTACCGTACTGAGCTAACGCGATATCATCTTCATCACCTACATAACAAGGCATTGATAATGGCCACAATTTCTCGTTGCCTAATTTGGTCTGAGTAAAATGATGGAT
>ASHK01000141.1 GCA_000695745.1 Vibrio madracius
TAAGCATTGAAAAGTGAGCAAATGATATTAATCAAAATAGAATAAAATGATGAATTTTGTTAGTCGCTGCGATTATTTATCAATACTGGCAACAACTGATTCCTTGCTTTCGCTACCGTCCATCTTTGCGGCTTAGCCACTCAACAATGACGTCTTTAATCAACTAGGAACCTCAGCTAAGCAAACTGTTGGTCCTTTTCAGACCACGGTTAACTGCCCAAAACACACCGCGACCTTCTGATTCCAATCCCATAACTTAACCTACTAATTCAGTTCATAAATTCTGCTGAGCGCTTCACAAACATTTGCTGTTTATGGTCTAAACTCAACTAGTAAGCACACTTTACATAATTATCAGAAACAAGGATTGTCTATGTCTTACTTTCCAAAAGCAGATGGTGTCATTGCTAAAGGACTCATGATTGCGCTTCCTCTTCTTCTACTCTCTGGGTGTGAAAAGACCGTTGAGGCGCCTCCAGCTGTGAAGCCCAGTGTCAAAGTTCTTGAAGTCACAATGAAAGAGATTACGCCCAGCGAAGAGTTCGTGGGCCGCACTGAAGCGACTCAAGATATCGAATTAAAGTCGAAAGTTCGAGGTAACTTGCTCAAGACCTACTTCGAAGAAGGCAGTATCGTGGAACAGGGACAACTGCTGTTCGAGATAGACCCTGAGCAATACCAAGCCGCACTGAAGTCTGCGAAAGCGCTCGTCGCCCAATCCCGCGCTGCTTATGACACGGCAGTTCGTAACTTTAAGCGTGGTGAAGGCCTCATTAAAGACAAATATATTAGCCAGGCAGACTACGACAATTTGCTTTCAGCTAAGTTGCAAAACGCTGCGGCTTTGCAAAGTGCCAATGCAGAACTAGACAATGCCAAACTTGAACTAGGGTATACCAAAATTCATGCCCCATTTTCTGGACGAATCGGTCGATCCAATGTGTTTTCTGGTGATTTGATCATTCCAGAGCAGACAGAGATGGTGAACTTGGTTCAAATGGAGCCGATTTGGGTTAACTTTCAACTTCCCGAAAAAGTCATCACCAATGCTCAATTAGCTGCACGCTCTGCCGATTCTCAATACAAAATTGAAGATCTTCCTGTGAAGCTCCGATTTCCCGATGGCGCGATATTTGAAGAAACCGGCATGATCGACTTTATTGATAACCGCGTGGATGCGACAACCGGTACCCTAGCGGTTCGTGCCGAGTTTGCCAATAAAGCGCACATTATCGTTCCGGGACTATACGTTACTGCCATTATCGAAGCTCCGCGTGTTCAAGAGGTAATGCTAATACCCCAGCGAGCGGTGCAAGAAGATCAGCAAGGCCGATATGTTCTTACCGTCAATAACGAAAGTATCGTCAAACGCAAAAACGTTGTTTTAGGTAAACGATATGGCGTTGATTGGGAGTTAGAGGAAGGGTTAGAAAAAGGCGAATTGGTCATAACTGAAGGGCTACAGAAAGCTCGTATAGGCGCTGAAGTCGAGTACGAAATGGATACCGTACAGCCTTTTGGCGAAAACGACTCTTAAGGACAAGTTATGATCAGTAAATTCTTTATACATAGGCCAAAGTTTGCCTTCGTCATTTCAATAGTCCTGACCTTATCCGGTCTATTGTCCATACCCGCCCTCCCCGTGGCAGAGTTCCCTAATATATCGCCACCTATGGTCTCAGTGACGACTTCCTACCCGGGAGCCAGTGCCGAGGTTGTGCTGATACAGTTTCAAAGGTTATTGAAGCGGAAGTCAATGGCGTGGAAAACATGATATACATGGAATCCAAAGGCGCGAATGACGGTAGTTACTCACTCAATGTCACATTTGAGGTGGGGACCAACGTCGATATGGCTCAGGTTAACGTTCAAAACCGGGTTCAACAAGCCATGCCAAGGCTTCCCCAAGAGGTCCAGCGAAATGGGGTAAAAGTAGAGAAGCAAGACCCCAATATTTTGATGATGCTTAACTTAGTGTCACCAGATGGCAGCTTAGATAACCTGTTTTGAATAACTACATGGGCATCAACATCAAGGATAACCTTGCTCGTGTAAACGGCGTATCAAAAGTCAGCATCATTGGCGGTATGGATTACTCCATGCGTATTTGGCTCAACCCCGATAGAATGGCGAGTTTAGGCGTGACTGTAGAAGAAGCCATCTCTGCCGTTCAAGAGCAAAATATTCAGGTAGCGGCCGGACGTATTGGTGCAGCGCCAGTGCCAAGAGACCAACAATTTCAATATACCCTTTCAACTAAAGGTCGCTTAAGTCATCCTGAAGAGTTTGAACAGATCATTATTCGTTCTAACCCTGACGGCAGCGCCGTTTATATGAGTGATGTCGCCCGTATCGAGCTTGGCGCTGCCAGCTACGATGCCGAAGCGATGTTAGATAACAAACCCTCGGCACTGCTTTTTATCTACCAATCGAGTGGCGCCAATGCGCTTGAAGTCGCCAAAGGCGTTCATGACGAACTGTCTCGGTTACGCGAACAATTCCCAGAGGATATGGACTACAAAGTGCTGTACGACACGACAGAATTCGTGCAGACCTCCATCGATGAAATGATCGAGACTCTACTCATCGCTGTCGCTCTGGTCATTTTTGTTGTTTATATTTTCTTGCAGGATGTCCGTCAAACTCTAGTTCCAGCAATTGCTATACCAGTATCACTCATTGGTACGTTCGCATTTTTACTTGCGACGGGCATGAGCATTAATACGGTCTCTTTATTCGCATTGATCCTGGCAATTGGTATCGTTGTTGATGATGCCATCGTTGTGGTAGAAAACACCACGCGATTAATGGAAGAGGAAGGACTCAATGCCGTTGATGCGACAACCAAGTCCATGCAAGAGGTAACGGGGCCGGTCATTGCAACAACGCTGGTGCTTTTAGCGGTCTTTGCACCAACAGCGGTAATGCCCGGAATCACAGGCAGATGTATGCGCAGTTCTCAATCACTATCTGTATTTCTGTTCTTATTTCTTCAATCAACGCATTGACACTCAGCCCTGCTTTATGTGCCTCGTTACTCAAGCCGCCGAAGAATCATGAGAAAGGGTTCCATGCCAAATTTAATGCCCTATTCGAGAAAGCAACGGGCAAATACACCAACTTTGTTTCAGGCATGGTACGTAAACTTATGTTAGTCGGTGTGGTTTATGTGGCTTTAATCGGTGCAACGGGCTATTTAGCAACGTCACTACCAACAGGCTTCGTACCCACTGAGGATAAAAAAGCCTTCTTCGTTGATGTCCAACTTCCGAATGGTTCTTCCATCAACCGAACCAAAGAAGTCATGACTCAGATGGTGGATGAACTAAACCAGATGGATGGGGTCACCAATGTCATCTCTGCAAGTGGTTATTCGATCATTTCGGGTGCAGTATCATCAAACGCTGGTTTGATGGTCGTTATTCTCTCCCATTGGGATGAACGGCAAGACCCATCATTAGTTGAGTCGCCAAATCGTCCGACGAGCCAACGCTGCGCTATCGCAATATAGTGAGGCAACCGCTGCGGGGTTCTCTCTTCCTGCCTTGCCGGGCGTGGGAACGGTCTCTGGTGTTGAGTTCTACATCCAAGATACCCTAGGACGAACCCTGCGGAGCTGGCTGGCGTCATGAGGGCCATGTCGATTCAAGCTACCTCTGAGCCTGAACTCACCACAGCTTTCAGTACATTCCAAGCCGATGTGCCGCAACTCTTTGTAGATGTCGATAGAAACAAAGCAAAAGTACAAGGCGTTGAGTTAAGCAGTATTTTTACTACATTACAGACCATGTTGGGCTCTATGTACGTGAATGATTTCAACCGCTTTGGTAAGGTATTTCGAGTGAACATGCAGGCAGAAACTGAGTTCCGAGATTCAGACCGTGATATCGCCCGCTTCTACATCCGAAACAAATATGATGTTATGGTTCCTCTCAACACACTAATCGATGTTGAGCCTAAACTTGGTCCTGAATACATCAACCAATTTAACTTATACAGCGCAGTGAAAGTGAATGCTTTCCCAGCACCTGGATACAGTTCGGGTCAAGCGATTGAAGCGGTGAAACGTATCGCTGATACCACGTTCCCTAATGGCTATACCTATGAATGGTCCGGACAGACTTACCAAGAATTGAAAGCAGGTAACCTAGCGCCGTTAATCTTTACCTTGGCACTAATTTTTACCTACCTATTCTTAGTCGCGCAATACGAAAGTTGGACAATTCCAGTATCGGTTATGCTCGCAGTACCCGTCGCTATTTTGGGGGCATTTATTTACATCTGGATCATGGGTTCAGACGTCAATTTATACACTCAAATCGGTCTGGTGCTGCTCATTGGTTTAGCGTGTAAAAATGCGATTTTGATCGTAGAGTTCGCCAAACAGCTCAGAGAGAGCGGAATGAGCATTACCGATGCGGCAATTAAGGCGGCGAGACTGCGTTTCCGTGCAGTACTCATGACAGCCTTCTCGTTCATCTTGGGCGTCATTCCACTCGTCATCGCGACAGGGGCTGGTGCGGCGAGTCGTGTTTCTCTCGGTTATGCCGTTATGGGGGGAATGATCGCAGCTACGATTGTGGGTACTTGTCTTGTTCCCGTGTTTTACGTGATGTTGCAATCACTTCGAGAGAAGGTAAAAGGACGCAGTTCTTAACACACTCCGATAAAAAAAGCCTGAGAAATCAGGCTTTTTATTGGGTATTAGATAGAGATTACTGTTTATCGAGTTCAAGTGTAATTCTGACAAAGCTATCGTCTTCGTATTGAAT
>ASHK01000142.1 GCA_000695745.1 Vibrio madracius
AATGCTTGTTGTAAATCGTCAATTAGGTCAGTGGCATCTTCCAGTCCAACAGAAAGACGCAATAGTTGCTGCGACACTCCTGCTTCTTCTAACGCGGCTTCTCCCATCGCTCGATGGGTCATTGAAGCAGGGTGACAAATCAAACTCTCGACACCGCCAAGTGATTCAGCCAGCGAGAATAACTTAAGCTCACCAACGAAGTATTTTAGCTGCTCAAAACTTCCCGCAAACTCAAAACTGAGCATGGAGCCAAAACCTGATTGCTGTTTCTTGGCAATCTCATGCCCTGGATGTTCCGGTAAGCTTGGGTGATAAATCACTTCAACCAGAGGCTGCTGTTTTAGGAATTCAAGAATGTGCTGTGAGCTCTCTTCATGTACACGCATACGCGCCCAAGTGTACGAATGCCGCGCAGCGTCATGTAACTATCAAACGGTGTCCCTGTTGCGCCAATGCAGTTACCCCACCAGGCGAGATCTTCCGCGTGTTGTTCTGTTTTAGTGATCACCACACCACCAATCACATCCGAGTGACCATTGATATATTTAGTGGTTGAATGGATAACAAAGTCAGCCCCTAGCTCCAAAGGCTTTTGGTACACGGGTGTCAAAAAGGTATTGTCTACCGCCACCAGCGCCCCAACTTTTTTGGCTTTTTCGCACACAGCCGCGATATCGACCACACGAACCAAAGGGTTAGATGGTGTCTCAAGTAAAACGAGTTTAGGTTTCGCTTCAAGTGCCGCCTCTAGTGCTGCGTCGTCACCTTGGTCAACGAACAGTACTTTGAAGTCCCCCTTTTGAGCTCGAGTATTGAACAACCGATAACTACCACCATAGCAGTCGTGTGGTGCCACAATGGTATCTTCAGGCCCTAGAAAAGCCGACGCCCACAAGTTCAGTGCCGAGGTACCACAGTTAGTGACCACCGCTCCTTTGCCCGATTCGAGCTCATACAACGCTTGTTCCAACAAACCGCGATTTGGGTTACCAGAACGGGTATAATCATAAGTGGGTACTTCTCCAAAAGCAGGGAAGCCATAGTTAGTAGAAAGGTAAATTGGCGGTACCACAGCGTGATGCTGGGTATCTGATTCGATACCAGTACGTACGGCTATTGTCGCTGGCTTCCGATTGCTCATAGAAACTTCCTTTATCAAATCGCATTGGGCTGATGGGGTGTTGCTCAGTGTCTACTTTTGTCAGTGAATATGGAACCAACAAAAGAGGCAAACACTAAAAAATTAACATTGCGTTAAAATGAATGTCCACTTTACTTTCCATTTTGTGAGACGTCAACACTTCTAGACGTCTATATGTCTTTGCTTATGGCAGTAAATCCCGCTAAAATTGCAGCATTCTTATTACGACTACTTATGATTAACAGAGCGAAGGTGTGCAATGGCAGATTGGAACGGCGAATACATTAGCCCATACGCGGAGCACGGTAAAAAAAGCGAACAAGTTAAGAAGATCACGGTGTCTATCCCGTTGAAGGTGCTAAAGGTATTGACTGATGAACGTACTCGTCGCCAAATCAATAACTTACGCCACGCAACTAATAGTGAACTATTGTGCGAAGCCTTCCTACACGCCTACACCGGTCAACCGCTTCCAACCGATGAAGATTTAAGAAAAGACCGCCCAGATGACATTCCAACAGAAGCGAAAGAGCTAATGACGGCAATGGGCATTGAGTTTGAAGCGTTCGATGAAGAATAAATTCTGATATAGAATCAAAAAAGACGGCATTCACGCCGTCTTTTTGTTTCGTTGACTGTGAAAAACTACGCCATATAGTTTTCTGGCATCTCAATTCGCGCCACACCGGAATCGACTGCAGCTTGAGCCACCGCTTTAGCTACACGCGGCAACAAACGTGGATCCATTGGTTTGGGAATTATGTAGTCTTTGCTAAAGGTCAGTGACTCTACGCCAGCGGCCTTAAGCACTTCTTGTGGCACTTCTTCTTTGGCAAGCTCACGAATCGCTTCCACCGCTGCTAGCTTCATTTCGTCATTAATCTCACTTGCACGCACATCAAGTGCGCCACGGAAAATGAATGGGAAACACAGCACATTGTTGACTTGGTTAGGATAGTCAGAGCGCCCTGTGCCCCATAATCAGGTCATCACGTACATCATGAGCCAGTTCGGGTTTGATTTCTGGATCTGGATTTGAGCAGGCAAACACAATGGGCTTATCAGCCATCAGTTTCAGAGCTTCTGGCTCAAGTAAGTCAGGGCCCGATACTCCTAGGAACAGATCCGCCCCTTCAATGACATCTTCCAAAGTTCGCATGTCGGTGTTGTTGGCAAACAGCTCTTTATACTCGTTCAAATCGTCACGGCGAGTGTGAATCACCCCTTTACGATCAAGCATGTAGATTTTCTCGCGCATCGCGCCACATTTAATCAGTAGCTCCATACACGCGATAGCTGCCGCACCAGCGCCAAGGCACACAATGCGCGCTTCTTTCAGATCTTTCCCTTGCAGTTCAATCGCGTTCAGCATACCTGCAGCGGTTACAATCGCAGTACCGTGCTGGTCATCGTGAAACACCGGAACATCACAGCGTTCAATCAGGCGACGTTCAATCTCAAAGCAATCTGGGGCTTTAATATCTTCTAGGTTAATACCACCGAAGGTATCTGAGATGTTTGCTACCGTATCAACAAATTCATCAATCGTGCGATGTTTCACTTCGATATCAATAGAATCTAGACCAGCAAAACGCTTAAACAGCAGTGCCTTACCTTCCATAACCGGTTTCGACGCCAGTGGACCTAAATTACCTAGTCCCAAAATCGCCGTGCCGTTAGAAATGACCGCCACCATGTTACCTTTGGCAGTGTACTTATATACATTTTCAGAGTTTTGTGCGATTTCACGCACAGGTTCAGCCACACCGGGGCTATATGCAAGGGCAAGATCAGCCGCTGAGTCAGCCGACTTAGTTAAAGCAATTTCAATTTTTCCAGGGACGGGGTTGGCATGATAATCAAGCGCTTGTTGGCGAAATTCGTCGTTTTGTTGGTCATCGGACATGGTTACAATCCTGCTTATTCTACGAGTATTAAAGACTGAATGTGTGAGTCTAAACCGCTTTGTATTTGTTAGCTTTGCTTCTAAAGGGTTGCAGACTTAGCAGAGTGGACAACACGAACGGGGGTACTGACGCATAGTCGTAGTGACAGCAGTTCGTCACTCTGATGTATTAATACTACGCTAGATAGTTAGAATTTTGAATGGATTGTATACAGAATTGTTTTATTTTTGCTTCAAAACAAAAAGGACGCCGAAGCGTCTTTTCTAGAATCTGCAAAAGTAAGATTACTTCTTGCTAGATAGAGCACCGAAACGCTTGTTGAAGCGATCAACACGGCCGCCTGTATCAACGATACGTTGCTTACCAGTGTAGAATGGGTGGCACTTGTCACATACGTCTAGGTGGATAGAATCTTTACCTAGAGTAGAGTTGAATTCGAACGTGTTGCCGCAAGAGCAAGTTGCTGTTACAGCTTTGTATTCTGGGTGGATACCAGCTTTCATGGGGAAACCTCAAAGTTTAGGCCGTGTCGCCATCCGATTCTGAGCCGGACACCACACGTAGTTTAATAAAAGACTTATGGTATCGCTATTACTGCAATAAATGTAGAACAAGCCATACCATCAAGGCGCAGTATAGTAATGAATAGTGCCTTTAGGATCAACTAAAATTGCCACTTTTTTCGCCACCTTTAGGTGGATTGACTGAGTTTCTTCAATTAACGGTTTCTCCTAAACGAATTAGCTAGGTAGAATGACCCTTTCCCTGAACAATATCGACTCTACTATGCGCCCAAATGTTGCTCGTGTTGCACTGCCTGTGCACTGGATAAACAGTTCGATTATCTGGTCCCAACGCACCTCTTCCCAGTGGTGGGTGGCCGAGTATCTGTACCTTTTGGACGCCAGACCTTAGTCGGTATCGTTACTCAATTCAGCCATCAATCTGACTTCCCCATTGATCAGCTTAAGCCCATCAAAGCCGCGCTTGATACTAGCCCGGTCTGGTCAAAGCCATTGTTCGAGCTTATCTCTTGGTGTAGCCAATACTATCAGCACCCATTGGGCGATACCTTAAATAATGCGCTGCCTGCGTCGCTGCGTAAAGGTAAACCTGCTGAATTTGCCGCTACCGTTGAATGGCGCATCACAGAGACGGGTAAGAACCAGCTCATGGCCGGATTCGGACGAGCGATTCAGCAAGCGAAAGTGATGCATCTGCTGGAACATGGCCCATGCGCGCATCAGACGTTCATCGATAATGAAATTAGCTCTAGCGTACTAAAAACACTGACTGAGAAAGGTTGGATTGAATCTCATGAAAAACAGGCCCCGACACCACGTTGGCCAGACGCGATAACCAATCCTCCTACCGAGCTGAGATTAAATGCCGAGCAAGCTGTCGCCATCGCATCGGTGAATAGCCAAACTGAGTTTGGTTGCTACCTACTAGAGGGAGTCACCGGTTCAGGAAAGACCGAAGTTTACCTGCAAATGATCGCGCCTATATTGGAACGCGGTCAGCAAGCGCTTGTGTTAGTGCCTGAGATTGGCCTAACACCACAAACCATCAACCGCTTTAAAAAGCGCTTCAATGTGCCGATTGAAGTCATTCACTCAGGCCTCAATGATAGCGAACGCTTGAATGCGTGGTTGAGTGCACGTGATAAAGTCGCAGGGATTGTTATTGGCACACGCTCCGCACTACTTACACCATTTGCCGATCTTGGCATTATTATTGTTGATGAGGAGCACGACACCTCCTATAAGCAACAAGA
>ASHK01000143.1 GCA_000695745.1 Vibrio madracius
CATCGTAGACATAGTCAAACTGCTGTGGGTAAAGTACGGAGCCTGTTGAGCATAGCGTTTTTAGATTGGCTAAATCGTAGTGCTCTTTAGGGCGATAATGAAGTTTTTGTAGTGTCTCTAAGTATTTTGCAGAGGTGCCGAACAAAGTAATCTTGGCATCGACGGCTAACTGCCAAAGAGAGTTTATTTTTGGATAGACAGGACTGCCATCAAAGATCACTAAGGTTGCGCCAGAACCAAGAGCAGAGACTTGCCAGTTCCACATCATCCAGCCACAAGTGGTGTAATAGAATACGCGATCTCCGGGTTTGATATCACAATGAAGTTGATGTTCTTTTAAGTGATTAATAGTGGTGCCACCGACAGAATGCACGATGCATTTGGGCTTACCAGTGGTCCCTGAAGAGTAAAGAATGAACAATGGAGCGTTAAATCTAACGCGATGGAAAGTGAGAGGCACAGGAGAAAAGCGCTGTGCCAAGGCGTGCCAATCTATCGCGTTTTCCATTTGACCATTGTTCTGCTCGGCATAACGAATCAGGCAACATTGAGTAATCGATGGAAGAGCATCAACAAGGCTTTGGTTTTTCTCAATCATTCCGAAAGCTCTGCCATTGAAACGATACCCGTCACAGCAGAATAGGATTTTAGGTTCTACTTGCCCAAACCGTTCGATGACACTGTCAACGCCAAAATCTGGCGAAGTAGACGTCCAAATCGCACCCAAGCTAGTTGTCGCAAGCATGGCGATAACGGTGTGAGGAATATGTGGTAGATAGCCTGCCACCACATCGCCTTCGCCAATACCTGATTCAATTAGCCATTGCTGGACAACAGAAACTTGTTCAAGTAGTTGCTGCCAAGTGATGCCAGATGATTGATGATGTTCATTGTGAAACTGAATGGCAATTTCAGACGGGTGATGGATGCCATGAGCTAAAAGATTTTCCGCATAGTTCAACATTGCATTGGGAAACCACAGCGTATCGCGCGCAGCGAGCGCTTCATTCCATTTTGGCTCGCCTAACAGGCAAATCGGCGTACGTTTGTCTCCAACTACACCACAGTAATCCCAGACTTCGCTCCAAAAGGATTCTGATTGGCTTATAGACCACTGATGCAACTGAGCGTAATCACGAAAGCTGAGTTCTTGTTGTTCCAGTACTTTCATAAAGGCTTTGAGATGAGAAATTTCGATTCGTTCGATAGAAGGTGACCAGAGTGGAGTGTGATCCGTGTCGTGATTTGGCATGCGCTTCCTTTGTGCTTACTGCGATGAATTGTGATTAAGTTTTGGTGTGAATTTTCAATACGTCAAATTATGGCAGCTGAAAACAATACATTGATAAGTTGGAAGAATTTACGTAAATGTAAATAAATTGTTACACGGCGGCGCGAGTTAGAGTCCGATGCAATCATTGTCAGTAAAATTCTCCGCACATAGGCTTAATGTAACGGAGTTGTTAATGGTGACAAGATGACTAAGTACGTATCAAAGCCTATCGATGAGCTCGGTTTTGTGGCGTGGAGTCGCGAGGAAGATCAGATTTGGCATGACTTGGTTGTTCGGCAGCTCGACTTAGTCAAAGCGAGAGCGTGTAAGGAGTATTTGCGCGGTTTAGATTTGCTGGATCTGCCACTTGATCGTGTACCTCAGCTACCCGAAATCAATCGAGTATTACAGAGAGAAACGGGATGGCAAGTAGAACCGGTGCCTGCGCTGATTGATTTTGATCGATTCTTTGCGCTGTTGGCCGATCGCAAATTTCCTGTTGCCACGTTTTTGCGTTCGAGGGAAGAGTTTGACTACTTGCAAGAGCCGGATTTCTTTCATGAAATATTTGGCCATTGTGCCATGCTAACCAATCCGAAATTTGCCGAATTTACCCGAATCTACGGCAAGTTAGGCAGTGAAGCTGACGCTAAGCAGCGAGTATATCTGGCTCGACTGTACTGGTTTACGGTTGAGTTTGGTTTGCTGGAGCAAAACGGGCAAACCAAAATTTACGGCGGTGGAATCCTCTCCTCTCCGGGAGAAACCCTCTATGCGTTAGATGATGAACGACCACTGCGCCAATCTTTCGACTTGGATACCGTGTTAAGAACTCCGTACCGTATCGATATCATGCAGCCAACCTACTTTGTGCTGGATGATATTGATCAACTTTACCAACTACGATCGGATGATCTCACCGAATACGTTAATCGAGCGATGAACGCTGGATTGTTGCCACCACTATTTGAACCAAAGGATAAGACTCATGCTTAATGAACTGCGCTGTGAAGCGTGTAGTAGCGATGCACTGGCATTAACGAAGGAAGAGCAGCAACAATTACTCACAGAGTTGAATGGTTGGAGTATCATAGAGAGAGATGGCATTCCTCAGTTAGAAAAACAGTTTACTTTCAAGAATTTTAAGCTAGCTTGGGTCTTTGCTAATAAGATTGCCGAGTTAGCAGAAGATGAGTTTCATCACCCCGCCATTCTGTTGGAGTGGGGGAAAGTCACTCTGACGTGGTGGAGTCACTCAATTAAAGGACTGCATAAAAACGATTTTATTTGCGCGGCTAAATGTGATTTGCTGTCGCACTCATAACTACCTCGTATGAATCTAGTGTGGAGGGTATGCGGCGATGCATACCTTCTTGTTTTTATTGCTGCTCTTCACACAAACACAGAAAAAGAATGAGGTTTCCTTACAGTTTCTCTAGCTGAAATTACGTACAATAATCAAAGCAGAAGAATAGAAATCAAGGGAAGCTATGTTCAAGCGCAGTATTAAATGGATTCTACCATTCGCGATATTAGGTGTGGCCGCGGGTGGCTTCATGCTAGTGGAGCAAACCGCTCCGGAAATTGACGACCAAAAACAAGTCGACACCATTCCTAGAGTTAAAACCCAAATCCTGCAAGCCGAAAACCATCAAGTACAAATCTCAAGTTTTGGTGAGGTTGTTCCCCTTGAGCGCACTGCGCTATCGACACAAGTTTCCGGTGAAGTCACCAGTTGGCATCCAAACTTTGTAGCTGGTGGGGTGGTAAAGCGTGGTGAAATTCTCTTCACCATCGAAAAAGATAATTATCAAGCAGCGGTACTGCAAGCCCAAGCCCAACTTGCTCAAGCGCAAGCGACGCTGATCGAAGAGCGTGCTAAAGCGAAAGTTGCCGAAAGGCAGGCAAAGAGAATTAAAGACACTCAAGTCTCTGATCTCTACCCTGCGTATTCCCCAAGTGCTAAGTGCCGAGGCCAGCGTTAAATCGGTGCAGGCTGCGTTGCGTAGAGCCAATCGTGATCTTGCCAACTGCGAGGTTGAAGCGCCTTATGACGCGTTGGTGGTCTCTAGAAGTATCGGTGTTGGTCAGTATATTACCTCGGGGGCGCAAGTTGCAGAGTTGAACAATATCGAGTCGGCAGAAGTGATGGTGCCTATTGCCGGCTTTGACGCGCCGTTCTTACCAGACAATATTGTTGGAGTTAAAGCCGATGTTATCTCTAAGGGACGTACGAATCGGTTCGAGATGGGGTGATCAGTGCGTGATCTAGGGGTGGTAGACAGCGCTACCAGAATGGCTAACCTGGTGATCCGAATTGACGATCCTTATGCGCTGAAAACGGATGCTAAACCACTACCTTTTGGTTCATATGTCGAAGTGGTCTTTAATGGTAAACAGATCCCTAACCTGTTTAAAGTGCCGCAGGAGTTGGTCACCGACGACCGAGTGTGGATTATCGATCAAGAAGACAAGCTCGTCCCTAAGACGGTCCATGTTTTGCGTGAGGAGCAGGCTAATTTTTACATTGATTCGGGTGTAAAAGTTGGCGATGAGTTGGTATTAACCGTACCTGAATTTCCGCAAATTGGGATGTCGGTGGTACGATCAAATGACCGTTCAGAGGTGTTGGTAAATCAAGGAGCAGCCAGTGAGTAAGTCCACTCAGCGCGGCATTATCGCCCTTTTTGCCAACAACTCGGTCGCTGCCAACCTACTCATGGCATTCATTTTGATTATGGGAACGGTGAGCTACTTTCTGATTCAGCGTCAGATGTTCCCAAACTTTGAAATCAACTATATCAGCGTTACAGCTTCTTACCCTGGGGTTTCTGCTCAAGAAATCGAAGAGACGATTCTTATCAAAGTGGAAGAGTCGCTCAAAGATGTGACTGAGATAAAAAAAGGCGGTGACAGACGCTTACCGAGGTGGTGGTGTGGTGACATTGGAGATTGACACTAAGGCCAATCTCATGGAAGTGCTGGATAAGGTAAAACAGCGGTCGATGCGATAGCGAGTTTTCCCAAAGCGATGGAACCGATCAAGGTCACTCAGATTGAATTTAAGCAGGACGTCATCGGCATGGTTTTGTCGGGCAATACATCGTTATCCGAGTTAAAGACCATTGCTAAA
>ASHK01000144.1 GCA_000695745.1 Vibrio madracius
ATTAAACTCTTCGATACTATTGAAGTGTTTATTGGTCATGCTATCTCTTCACCTTGATAAATATAAGGTGTGCCGCTCATCATGTGCAAAACTGTACCGAGCATTTTTGCACTGATGACACGATATTCAGGGGAGTCAGAGCCATAACGTGATACCGTGCGAGGTTGGTCGTGATTACTCCAATACACGCTGTTCCAACCTTTCTGGTATAAGTCTTCCTGCCAGCGTGACATGATCTCTTTATACTGAACTAAATCGAAATCTTTCTTCACCGCATTGTGTTCTTCGCGGTCGATACCAACGTGTTCGAACTGAAAGATCATGCTAATTTCATTACGATCAGGGTGAGAATAGTAACGGCCATCTAACGTTGTGGTAAAGGGTGTTTCACCGACGGTGAGCACATCATAATGTCTTAGCACTTTATCGTGCATTTCACGCAGATATTGGTGAACCAGTAGATTATTTGACCAATGTTCCCAACCAGCGACACCAGAGTCAAAGATGGTCGCGTCTGGATAGTCTGACGGTTTGCCGATCATATTGATGACATCCATACGGAAGCCACCTAAGCCTTTTTTCAGCCAGAAGTGCATCATGTCGTAGACGGCTTCACGTACTTCTGGATTGGCCCAGTTTAGGTCTGGTTGTTTATTGCTAAAGAGGTGTAGGTAGTATTGTCCCGTCGTTTCATCAAGCGTCCACGCTTTAGGTTTGAAGAAAGATTCCCAGTTGTTTGGCTCACTGCCATCCTGTTTTGGATCTTTCCAAATATACCAATCGCGTTTGGGGTTATCTTGACTGCTCTTGGATTCGAGAAACCAAGGGTGTTCATCGGAGGTGTGGTTTACCACCAGATCCATGACAATTTTGATGCCGCGTTTATCCGCTTCGAATAACAGCTTTTCCATGTCCGCCATCGTGCCAAATTCTGGTGCAATTTCACGATAGCCAGAAATATCATAACCGTTGTCATCCATGGGAGATTTATACACAGGACTGAGCCAGATAACATTTGCGCCTAGCGTTTGGATATAATCGAGTTTTTCAATGATACCTGGAATATCACCAATGCCATCTCCGTTAGAGTCATTGAAACTTCTTGGATAGATTTGATAAACGACGGCGTCATGCCACCAACGTTTTTCCAGTTGTTCCGTACTCATGGACCAATTCTCCTTAGCAAGTGAGGTAATGTCTAACTACTGGTGCGAATAATAAGCTCCGTATCCAGTTGGATAGATTCGTAGGGTAGTTGGCCAAGCGCCATCTTTGCAGCGATTTGGCCTTTTTTCTCTATAGGTTGCTGAATCGTCGTTAAGCCGACTTCTGCTGCTTTGGGTATGCCGTCAAAGCCGACTATTCGAATGTCGATATTGATCTCTCTTGCCACTTCCAATGCTGCTAAGGCTATTTTATCGCTCATACAAAGCAAGACATCGACGCGCTAGGTGCCGTGAGTGTGCCACGAAGCATGGTTTTTAGCGTTGTTTCGTCAAGATCGTGAATTTGCCAGACATTTTCGAATGACAATGGGATACCGTTTTCTTCGAGTGCTTGTTTGTAGCCTTCAAAACGACAGCGAGAAACGGACTCGTCACTGGTATAAAGATTATCGAGGTTGGCAAGTGATAACGAAGTGGATGCCTCAAGACGTAGCCCCAAAATAAGCACATTATCCTCGGAAGAATGAATAGCATGCATAGCAATGTCATAGCTGGCTTTGTGGTTATCGACATTAATCGATGGAATATCTGGCAAGGTGAAATCAACCGCTACGACAGGTTTATGTTGGCGCAGGATCAAGTTGATTATGCTTGAGTCCACAGGTTTACCATAAACTATGAAACTATCGGGAATAGTTTCCACTTGCGTGTTCTGATAGTTATCGCTGCTGGAGGGTAGCAGTAGCATATTGACGTGCGATTCATCTAAAGTCTTTGATATTCCAGCCAAAAACTGAGTAGCCACCGGGTCAGTAAAATTATACGCAAGGCTATCTGCGAGTAAAACGCCTATCACACCCGTTTTTCCGGTACGTAGGCTGCGCGCGGTGATACTCGGGCCGGTGTAACCCAGTTTTCACATTCGAGAAGAATATTTTCTCTTAGCGCCTCGAAAGTTGGTTTGGACGGTTGAAAGCGTTTGATACGGTAGCCGTTGATACACCAAGGTGAGCGGCGACGGTTTTCAGTGTAGGTTTCTTCCGTTCCATATCAGTTATTGTCCATTTTTATATTGTCTGCAATCTAGAATAACGAAATTTATCGTTTGAGTCTAAATCGATTAAGAAAGAATAAGAAATTAAAAATTTCAATAGCCAATATAATTTGTTTGATGCTTGTCACTTAATTGTAATCAAGGTATTTCAAAACATGATCAAAGGCACAAGATTCGGCAAGAAAGTGGTCGAATTGTCAATAAGGTTTTATGGTATTTATTAACGGCTTAACCGATTAAGTAATTCAGTAAGAAGTTAAGTCGAGGACATAAGAACTGACTATAAAAACGAAACAAAGTATCTGAATACATGGAGTCTTACTGATGAAAACCTCTCTACTTGCTAGCGCAGTAGCTCTTGCTGTTTCTGCTACCTCCGCGTTCGCCGCTGATTTGAAATTTGCACCAGGTGAAGATGACCGCTTTAACTGGCAAAGCTATGAAGAATTAAAAAATATGGACTTGAAAGGTGAAACAATTACCATTTTTGGTCCTTGGTTAACAGAAGACAAAGAGCTTGTTGAAAGTGTCATTGCGTATTTCGAACAAGCGACCGGCGCCGAAGTGAAATATTCAGGCTCTGATTCCTTTGAACAGCAAATTGCGATTGATGTGCAAGCAGGTAGTGCACCGAATATTGCGATTTTCCCTCAGCCGGGCTTGGCAGCGGATCTCGCATCGAAAGGTTTCCTCACACCTTTGGATCCGAAAATGGCCGATTGGGTGAATGAGAATTACGCAGCAGGATCTTCGTGGGTCGATTTAGGCACATTTGCGGGTAAAGATGGCAAAGACCATCTGTACGGCTTCTTTTATAAAGTCGATTTGAAGTCCCTTGTTTGGTTTATTCCTGAAAACTTTGAGGATGCAGGTTACGAAGTCCCTCAATCAATGGAAGAGTTAAAAGCACTGACCGAGCAAATGGTTGAAGATGGCGAAACACCATGGTGTGTTGGTTTAGGTTCTGGTGGTGCAACGGGCTGGCCTGCAACGGACTGGGTAGAGGATATGATGCTTCGTACTCAATCGCCAGCCGATTACGATAAGTGGACCACAAACGAACTCAAGTTCAACGATAAGAAAGTGGTGGGTGCTATTGAAGAGTTTGGCTGGTTTGTTCGTAACGACAAATTCGTCGATGGTGGCGCACGTGCCGTCGCTGCAACGGACTTCCGCGATTCTCCAAAAGGTCTGTTCACATCGCCAGCGAAATGTTACATGCACCGCCAAGCATCATTCATCCCAAGCTTCTTCCCTGAAGGCACAGAGCTAGGTGCTGACGTTGATTTCTTCTACTTCCCTGCGTATGAATCAAAAGACTTAGGCAAGCCAGTACTAGGCGCAGGCACTATGTGGAGTATCACAAAAGACTCTAAAGCAGCTCGTGCCTTTATGGAATTCTTACAGTCGCCAATAGCCCATGAAATTTGGATGGCTCAATCGGGATTCCTAACGCCACATAAAGGCACCAACGTTAACGCTTATGGCAACGATACGTTGAAGAAACAGGGTGAAATCCTGCTGGATGCGACTACGTTCCGCTTTGATGGCTCAGACCTGATGCCAGGTAAGATCGGCGCCGGAGCATTTTGGACAGGTATGGTTGACTACAGTGGTGGTAAGCCTGCACAAGACGTGGCTGATGACATCCAAAAAACGTGGGACGCGCTGAAATAACTTAGGAACTAAGTCACTTGGCGAAGTAATGCGATGCCGATAGACGTGATTCATTGGGTCGTCTATCGGCGTTCGCAGTTTCCACTCTCGCAAAGTCTGTTTATAAAGTGAGGTAATGATGGAACAGCTTTATTCCTCTTTGTTTATTATGGCACTGGGCGTTGCTGGATGTGTGGTCTATTTCATAGGCAGCAACTGGCTTCTCACCATTTTATTTCCAACCAGAAATGTCTCAAACCAAAAGATGGCACAAAACCTTAGACGAGCCGCCGCGATTCGTCCTTGGTTATTTCTTGGGCCCGCTTTGGCGTTTTTAGGTCTGTATCTTGTTTACCCGGTATTCGAATCTTTTTATCTATCGATGCATGATAGAAATGCCGACAAGTTTGTCGGATTGGGCAATTATGCATGGCTGATTAACGACCCAGAATTTAGAGAATCACTGTTTAACAATCTGTTGTGGTTGTTGGTTGTGCCTGCCGCATCCACATTTTTTGGCTTGGTTATCGCTGCCCTGACTGACAAGGTGAGCTGGGGGAATATTGCAAAAAGTCTGATTTTTATGCCGATGGCAATTTCGTTCATTGGCGCATCTATTATATGGAAGTTTGTTTACGATTACCGCGCTCCGGGATCGGATCAGATTGGTATTTTAAATGCAGTGGTGGAATATTTTGGCGGAGACGCTCAAGCGTGGATCACCATTCCATTTTGGAACAATTTCTTTTTGATGGTCATCCTGATCTGGATTCAAACCGGCTTTGCCATGGTGATTTTATCCGCGGCGTTGCGTGGTATTCCTGAAGAAACGGTGGAGGCGGCGGTATTGGATGGCGCCAATGGTGTGCAAATTTTCTTTAAAATTCTTATTCCTCAGATATGGGGCACCATTGCGGTCGTTTGGACCACCATCACGATTTTAGTTCTGAAAGTCTTCGATATTGTGTTGGCGATGACGAATGGCCAGTGGAGTACTCAAGTCCTGGCCAATATGATGTTTGATTGGATGTTCCGTGGCGGTGGTGACTTTGGTCGTGGAGCAGCGATTGCAGTGGTGATCATGGTGGCGGTCATTCCTGTCATGGTCTGGAACATGCGCCAAGCTAGCGCTCAAATGGAGGGGCGATAATGACCGAAAAAGTTCAAGCAGCCCCGATGATAGAAGAGAGTAAGGCACGCTTTAGCTTAAGCAAATTACGACGTTCACCTTTAACCATTTTGGTTCATGCATCGGTCTTGCTGATCGTGATTTTATGGACGTTACCTACCGCTGGCCTATTTATCTCCTCATTTAGGGACAAAGATCAGCTCGCGTTATCAGGCTGGTGGACCTCATTAACCGCTTCCGAACAGAACCTAGTAAGCCGTACCGGTGCACCCGATACACAAGTTCAGGAAGGGGATGTTTATGTACTTAAGGGGCAATTACTTGTTGATGGTAAGCCTGCTGAAGTCCATGCCTTTGGCTTCTCTTCACGCGCGCCAACGAAATTCATCCCAGGCGATGTCGCTGAAATGAGAAAAGGCGGCACATTGACGGTTACCGAGGATGGTCACTATACCATGACAGCACTCGAACCGTTTAAAGGTAAACGAGGAAAGCGTATTTTCTTTACCGCGGTAGTGCCACCTAAATTTGGCTTAGACAACTACCGTGAAGTGCTCACTGCAGAGGGGATTGGCCGTTCATTTATCAACTCTCTGACCGTAACTATTCCCGCAACAATCATCCCAATTCTTATTGCAGCGTACGCGGCTTATGCCCTGTCTTGGATGAGGATGCCGGGTAGAAACCTACTTATAGCGGTTGTCGTTGGTTTGTTGGTTGTGCCTTTGCAAATGTCTTTGATTCCGCTTTTGAGACTCTATAACGACATAGGGGCTTTCTTTGGTGTCGGGGCGAAAACCTATTTGGGAATCTGGTTAGCGCATACTGGATTTGGTTTGCCGTTGGCGATCTATTTGCTGCGCAACTACATCTCGAGTTTACCAAGAGAGATCATTGAGTCGGCGAAAGTGGATGGTGCGACGGACTTTGAAATTTTTATGAGAATCGTTCTGCCGCTGTCGTTTCCTGCACTCGCTTCATTTGGGATCTTCCAGTTCTTGTGGGTATGGAATGATCTTCTTGTTGCGACCGTGTTTTTAGGTACGGGTGAAGAGCATATGGTGCTTACCGCGCGATTACGTGAGCTACTAGGCTCTCGTGGTGGTAACTGGGAAATATTGACCGCATCAGCATTTGTGTCGATTGCGGTGCCTTTAGGTGTGTTCTTTACGCTACAACGTTATCTAGTTCGTGGCCTACTTTCTGGTTCTGTTAAGTAAGCAGTTCCTGATTCAACGATGAGAAAAAAGAAATGACAGGATTATCTCTAACAAACGTTAAAAAATCATACGGTGAAACTCAGGTACTACACGGCATCGACTTGGAGATCAACCAAGGTGAATTCATCGTATTCGTTGGGCCTTCGGGTTGCGGTAAATCTACATTGCTTCGAATGATCGCCGGGTTGGAAGACATCAGTTCTGGTGAGCTTTGTATCGAAGGCGCTCGAGTTAATGAATTGCCAGCGGCAATGCGAGGCATTGCGATGGTGTTTCAAACGTATGCCCTTTCACCCCCACATGACGGTGTATGACAACATGGCATTTGCAATGCGAATTGCTAAAGAGTCAAAAGAAGCGATACATGAGCGGGTGATGGAAGCGGCGCGTATGTTGCAACTTGAGCCGTACCTAGACCGTTTACCTAAAGCGCTTTCCGGTGGTCAGCGTCAAAGGGTTGCAATAGGGCGCGCCATCGTGCGTCAGCCGAAGGTGTTCCTATTTGATGAACCGCTCTCTAACTTAGATGCGGCGCTTCGTGTGCAAACGCGAATCGAAATTGCCAATTTGAAGGAAGCGTTGACAGAAACCACGATGATCTATGTCACGCACGATCAGGTGGAAGCGATGACGCTCGCTGATCGTATCGTTGTGTTATCAGCGGGTAAGATTGAGCAAGTCGGCACGCCGCTGGAGCTTTATACTAATCCGGCGAATGTGTTTGTCGCTCAGTTCATTGGTTCACCGGCGATGAATATAAGTAAAGCATACATGGAGAGGGCAGGGGAACGCTCTTTGGTAACTGCAGAAAGTGGTCATAATATTGAAATACCGATTACGGCGGCGCAAGAGCTAAACGGGAGTGCACTGCAATTAGGAATCAGACCAGAAGACTTTTTAGTCGCTGAAGAGTCTGACGCCCTTATGTCGGGCAAGGTACTCTTTGTGGAATCGTTAGGAGAGGTCACACTATTGCATATCAATGTTGAAGGGCATGATGAAACGGTCGTCGCTAAGCTACCCGGTATCCTTGATTTTCACAAAGGTGAAATCATTCATTTGAAAGCACTGCCAGAGAAAATTCATCTGTTTAATCAAGAGGGTATTTCTTTGAAGTATCTGTAAATAAAGTCTAAAAATAATGACTTAAAGAGCGCTTTTTAGGTATGTTTCGTAACTGAAAAGGGCTCTTTAATTTTTAAGGGATGAACCTAAGCCGTTTCTCAACGCAAATTGAATGAGTTCGGCTTTACTATCTAAGCCGAGACTGATCTGCATGCGATATTTATGAGATTCAATAGTTCGAGGGCTTAAATGGAGTAATTCGCCACACTCCTTTGCCGACTTACCTTGAGCAAGCAGGGATAAAATAGTCGTTTGTTTTTGAGTCAGCTTAATCAATCTTTCATTATCAGACTCTTGCGCCATGCTGCCAGTCTTGCCATGCAAGCTCAATCTCAGGTCAGCATGTTGCCAATAACACAGCCACATTTCAGCAATCATTTTTATTTGCCTTGCTAATGTCTCGGTAAATTCGCCGTAGCCGCTTTCAAAATTAGTCAGTGATATAGCGCCCCAAGGTTTGGCAAAGAAGCTTAGGGGAATAATGGCGTGCCAACGTCCGCCTTGGCGGAATATACGTTGCAAAACATATTGATTGGATGACGCTAATTCCACATCGTCGAAGACTCGATAAAGTGATTTTGTTCTCAGTAAACTCAAATAGTGTAAATGGCTATCATCATCAGAAAGATAGTCCAGCTTGTGTAAAGGTGGTGCGGTATTACGAGCTCTAGAAAGCGTTTTTTTATCTCGAAGTAGTATCGGAGAGTTTGGATAAACGGTGAGCCTATCCAGACCATAAAACTCAAGTAGCTCTGAAGCACAGGCGTTCCAAGTACCGACAAAATGCTCTAGTTCTCCTGCGTGTAGTTTTTTGGACTGAGATAATATCAAAGACTCAAAGTTCATTTTCGACATAAAGACATATTAGTTTTTTTCACAGACACTAAAAATAATTATAGGCGCGACGATGAAATTAGTGGTCGTAACTTTGCTCTAAACAGAAAACTTCTTTTATTTTCTCTGCATTTGCTTGTACGGCTCGCTGAATAAGCGCATCTTTTTCATCATTCATGTGATTAAATGAGCCATTTAACAAACCAAAAAGTGACTCTATATCAATCATTTGCTTATAACATTTGGTTTTTAAATAATACAGCCTTCGGTATCGAGAAAGTACGCCTAATATAGTTTGCAGCAACTGGTGGGAAATAGTTTTTGACTTTTCTTCAGTCAGAGTGAGTAAAAATTGTTGATAGAGCTGTTCTATTCGGTCGATATGATTGAGGGTAAGTGTTGATTGCAGTAATGCGTGTGATAACTCGGTGACTAAGGTTCGTGCTTTCTTTAACTGCTTTGCGGTGAGCGCATATTCTCGTTTAGAAAGAAGTTGAGACAGAATGAATTGGGCAGTGGACGTCGATTCAGAGAACTCTTTCCATGTAAGGCTTGAAACAAAGCCGCCCAGATGGGTTCTATATTCTACGAAACCTTCGCTGCTTAAAGCAATGATGGCTTCTCGCATTGGAGAAAGACCGACATCGTACAGCTGCGCTAATTCGTTGACTCTGAGCTTTTGACCGGGTGGAAATTGATAATTGATAATATCGGATTTTAGGCGAAGTTTGGCTCGCTCTTTTGCTAGTGACATTCAGTACTCCTTAACCTGAACTACTTTGTAACTAATAAATGCCTGATTGAGTACCGTAAAACTACTGCATTATCGTTGAAAAACGATTAATTATATTGATGGTGTGTATTGCTCGTTGTTTTCAGAGGTGAAGCGTGAATGTACTTACGAGCTCACTACTTCACTTTGCGGGCTGCGACAAGGTTAGTTTTTGAGGGAAGGTATTTTTTCAACACCATATGGTAAATCGGAAAGAGCTTAGGCGCTGTCAAAGTGCTAGGCCCTTCTTTAGGCGGTTGCCAATCAAGGAGCATAATCGCAAGCACATTGCGGTGTTCTCCATAAGCAAAATCAAAGTCACCTGACACCGACGGGATCATGCCTTTGTCCTGATCAATGGCCTCCTGAATCGACTTTCTGGTTTTTGCGACCACAGGATCGTCATCTAATCCTGCGAGTAAGAAGCAGAGTCCAACTTCGGCAACGATGTCTTCTTTGGTATGCAAGATGATGTCATCAATATTCTTTCTGAAATAATCAAAGATCCACTGGTGCTCTTTTTCATCGACCAGTCGTTGATAATAGCCCGAGTCAGCAAGGATAATATGAGTCATACCATAAAGTTTGTTACCAAACTGCTGGTTGCTCAAACGATAGTCTTCGCCATCAGGTAGGTCTTTCAGAAAGGCGGCAATAAACTCATCGACAAGATCTTTTTCGTCAATCTGCTTAAGCCAATAAGCTTGATTCGCCAATTGTGCAGCCCAAGCCGTAATCATTTGTGGATCGGTTAAGACTGGCTCGAAATTGTATTGCTTTAGAATACGTCTAAGTTGTTTGTCATTTTTATGAACAACACCATACTCGTTAAGCCTTGCTAAATAACGCAACAAGTCCAGCCCCATATAGAAATACTCAGGCTGATCCTTAGTGGCCTCGTAGCGGCGTTGACTGCGTTCGTCCTTGCCTTGCTTATAGTCATTTAGTCGCTGTAAAGAATAGCTACGAATTGCTTTTGGTGTGGTGACTTCGGCTGCAATTTCATTGACTCTAGAAGTCACATTTGCAAGGTCATTTAAAACGA
>ASHK01000145.1 GCA_000695745.1 Vibrio madracius
GTTTTCAACTTGAAGGGAAATCGTGATGAAGCTTGTCATGTTGGGCACGGGGAACAGTGCCATGGTGCCTGTTTGGGGCTGTGACTGCGAAATATGTGCTGAAGCAAGGCTGGATAGAACTCTGCGACGTGAGAAAAGCTCGGCTTATGTTGAACACAATGGTCGTAAGCTGCTGTTAGATGCCAATGCTCCCGATCTTCTGGATCGTTTCCCACCTGGTTCGATCGATAAGATTCTGTTAACACATTTTCATATGGACCATGTGCACAGCTTGTTTGATCTTCGCTGGGGGAAGGGGGCGCTTATTCCCGTACATGCACCTGAGGACGAGCAAGGGTGTGATGATTGTACAAATACCCGGCGTGTTGGATTTCTCGCAGCGTTCACTGCCGTTTCAATCCTTTATATGGCAAGACATCACTGTAACGCCACTCCCCCTCAACCACTCTAGACCTTGTGTGGGCTATGCCTTTGAGCTGAATGGCCATTGCATTGCTTACTTGACCGATACCAATGGGCTGCCAGAAGCGACGACGCAGTGGCTTAAACAGCGCACAGTGGACTGGATTGTCACCGATTGCAGCTTTCCCCCTGTCGAGTGCGAACACACAAGACTTAGCAATAACCATAACGATATCTACCAAGTGCAGAACATCGCTGAGCAATGTCAACCTGAGCGTATTGGCCTAATTCATTTAGGTCACAACGTTTTGCTTTGGGCCAAGCGACATCCACAGTGTTTTTCTGACAGCTTTCAGCTTCTTCATGACGGACAGGAGATCCCACTATGAACCAGCCGCTATCACCAACGCTCTCTGCTGAACCGAGCGTATCGCCGTGCAGCCAATTACATCGCACCGAATTAGGTCGTTGGACTGAGATTGCCCAGCGATGCGTGTTAAATAACGTCACCGTTGGTGATTACAGTTATATCCAAAATGATTGCAATTTGATGTTTACCGAGGTGGGAAAGTTCACGTCTATCGCCGCCGCCGTTCGCATCAATCCAAGCAATCATCCATGGTGGAGGCCAACTTTGCACCACTTCACTTATCGCCCAGGTAAATACGGTTTGGGAGATAACCCATCGGTATTGGATGACGAAGTGTTCAGTTGGCGTGAAGAAGACAAGGTAGTGATAGGTCATGATGTTTGGATTGGCCATGGCGCGATCATTTTGCCCGGAGTCATCGTAGGTAACGGCTCTATTATCGGCGCGGGGAGCGTAGTGACAAAAGATGTCCCAGCTTACTCAATTGTGGTCGGTAATCCGGCGCGAGTCCTTCGTCCCCGTTTTGATGATGACAGCTTCGGGCCCCGCCTAGAGGCTCTGGCATGGTGGAACTGGAGTGACGAGCAAATCGCGATGGCGCTGCCGCTGTTTCAAAAGGATACTCGAAAATTTTTAGCTTACTTTGAAAATATGCAGTAACCCACTTTTTTCCTACCTGATTATTTGTAGATGCTCGAATAAGCGCGACATCATTGCTGTCGCTGCACATTATTCGCCGCATCTACCTATCCATTCTACGGTTAAACCCGAGATATTACTTTAGGTAATATTTTAAGTTTAATGAGTCATTTCAGACGCCAGTTAACTCTGTTTTATTATTCATTCTGTCAGGTGAAGGTATGGCTTGCCTGAGTTTGATTGGAATTAATTGCCTGAATTTTAAAAAGTAATTAAGTCCAATAATTTGTTTTTGCTAAGGAGGGCTTTTGAAATAAATCAGAGTAATTATGAATTTACAAATAGCAAAAAGTCCGCTGAGTTGGACGATTTTAACAGCATTGGTTTCTTTAACGTCAGTTTCAGTAACGGCAGACGAATATCAGGATATGTCTGACCCACTAGCCGTGTATTCGCAAGCGGGTATGGGCGTGACCAATAAAGGCATCAACTTTAAGTTTGGTCAGGCTTACGATACCAATAATGACTCAACCATGGCGATGCATGTACTAGAAGCGAAAGGGTTTGCTGCAGACAGCTTGGGGTTAAAGGGGGATGATAGTTTCGACTCTCTACGATATCGACATTTTAACGTCGACATCAATAGTGGACTGGGCTCTCAAGTTGATCTTAGCTGGGACTTTGATAACAAAGTAGGCTCAGCTTCCTATTCCTTGATTCAAGCGTTACCAAAAATGGGCGCCATACAGTTTTATCCACTAGCGGGAATTGGCATTAATGTGGCGGATGTTCATTCGTCTTTGATTCAACCGAGCCCGGATTATGACGGTTCCATCGGTTACACCATCCCCTCGAGTTTTGCTCTAGTGGGTTTCTACTCAAAAATCGAAATTACCGATGATATCTGGCTGAACTACAACCCGATGTACACCACTCAACTTGGTGGAGTGGAGTCTTTCAGCAACTTTTATGGCTGGCAGCATGAAATTGCGGCGAGCTATCAGCTGAACAACCGAAGTAACCTGCGAGCATTCTGGAACTTTGGCGAAGTGCTACAAGGCACGGACTTTAGAGTGGAATACAACTACCAATTCTAACTCTGGCTTTCTTACCACCCATCAGACGACAATCCAATGAATTGCTAAGGCAATCACAAACGGTTTTATAGGTACGACGATGAAAAAAACAACACTCTCTTTATTAGTGGCATCTTTGTCTTTCGGCTCTCTGGTCAGCGCCGCAGATACCACTCCTACGGATGCAGAACTTACGGGTCAACGTGTCTACCATCATATGGAGAATATGGTCGCGTTTATGGAGCAAAATGGAGTGAATACTTTTGAGTTCCCAGGGTTGGCAGACCACACATGGGATGTCATTACCCCTGCACTGGACCATATTTATGGCAAAGCGATGCTGGATGTAACAGCAGGTCCTGTGGAGTTGACGGTTCCCCCTCGTGAATCAGAGCGTTACGCATCTCTGCACTTGGTGGATGCGGAGCACTTCTCGGTTTATCACGAAGTGACACCAGAAGTTGGCGGTAGTTATCTAATCGTACGAGAAGGCGCTGACTATACGATTCCACAAGGCGATTATATCGATACGATTACGGTGAAAGACGACCTTATTTTCTCCTTCATTCGTGTCCAGACATTTGAGTATCGCGATAGTGGCGTTGCCGATGCTTGGCGTAAACAGATTGAGGTTAACAACCTTGCGCCGAAGTCTGAGATTGCGTTGCCAGATCGCCACAATATTCATGCTGTCATTAAGTTTGCCGATGAGATTTCAGATGGTTGGGCACAAACGCACAGTAATATGCAAACCATTATTTCCGATGACAGCTTTGATAAACAAAGACTTAATGAGGTTCGCAATTATGTCCACGAGTTAGGGACATCTGGTTTGGTGGTGAATAACTTATCCGGTTTTGAGCACCCAGGACATGCTGATGACCTTGCTGATGAGCGACGTCGTTCGCTGTTGACTCATTTAGGTCACTTAGGCTTCCCTGCTGAGCATGCTTATTATGAGCTAATTCCAATGACGCCTGAAGGTAAGCAGTTGAATGGTTCAGAAGATTTTGTGTTGACTATGCCTCATGACCAAGCGGTGGGTAAGTTCTGGTCGGTGACGCGTTATTCTGATGAGACGCGCTTACCGCTGGACCCAGCGACGATAGGTGGGTCTGACCGTCAAGTATGGCTGGTGGCAATACTACGCCAGACGATGAAGGAAATGTCACCATTACTTTCTCAAGCGACAACCCAGAAAATGGGACTTATTGGATGCCAGTAGTTGATGGGGAAGACTATTACTTTGTGGTCCGCTATTACCTACCTCAAGCGGGTCTAGCAGGGAATACTGCGCAAAGTATTATCTACAAGGGAACCGAGCTGGAAAGTTTGATGGTTCCTAAAGCGACGTTTAACTATGGTAATTAACTAAGCGTACAGCCACGTTGATACTTTTTTCCCCACTGTCAATGAGCTAGTTACGGAAACTAGTTCGCAGTGGGGTTTGTGGTATTAAGGCTCTTGCTCAGTCTTTTCCTGCTGTTCAAATACGGTGCGGACTTCGCGATATAACCATTTCACCAATGGCGCATTGGAGAGTTTGCTTGGAATTAAGGCACCGATATCACTACCTAATTGGTGTTCTTTATGAGCTGAGAAGAACTGAGTCCCTTGCGGTAAATCAGCATCAAAAATATCGACACAAGGCAATATCGAGTCGGTTTGAGCAACAACATGTAGGCAGATACTCAGTTGGTCGGCTCTAAGCCCGACTTTTGGTGTAATTCCGACTTCTCGCAGTTTGGTTTCGATTAAGTTTTCTTTCTTATTGAAGTCAGGAAGCTGAAGCAATGCGAGAGGGTATTGTCCAATATCTTGTGTGGTTCTTTGTGTTTCAAGGACTGGATGCCCGTCTCGACAAATGAGTTTGAAATAGCAATAAGTCAGTTTTTTCTGTATCACCTGTTTGGATATATCCAGAGGTAAGTAATTGATGCCAATATGAAGGCGTGCAAGCTTAAGATCGTGCTCAGTATCTTGCCCCAATTGATGATTTTGAGCGTAGCGTTAGGCAGCAAAGGACGAAGGTGGTGATACAGGCGCCTAGATACTGGTCGGTATAGGGTGGTATTAATGGCGATGCTAATGTCACCAGTATACAACGCTGGATTGAATTGTTGATTTCGAGAGAATAGATCTTCTAATAGCTCGAACAGAGCAGGCAGCTTTTCCAGCAGCTCCAAACAATAGGGTGTGGGTTCTAATCCATACTGCTTGCGGATAAATAGCTCATCGGCAAACTCTTCCCTGAGCTTTTTAAGCTGCTTGCTGACCGCAGGCTGTGATAAAAACATGCGGTCGGCAGCGCGTTTGGTGTTGCGTTCTTCACCAAGGACTTTCAGCAGCTTCAGTGTGTTAAAGTCTAGCCTTCTTAATAGGTTATCATCCATCTGAGCTGGTATCCCGCGTCATGTGTATTGACTCAATACTACAATGTCATAAGTAACTCCACCAGCTTAACCTAGATGGTGTAAAAGCGATTCAACTCGCTATTCGCTTTTTCAGTTTTCGTTGCTTAGCTGTTTTAACTTCATACCTAAAAACACGAAACTGATCCCTTCAATTAGCAGAGAAATGCCAATGAAAGTACCTAGTAATGAAGTGGAGAACGCGGGGTCTTCAAGTAAGGTAAAGAAATAGCCACCGATGATGACGGACAGAAGTCCGCTGAAAATGATGAGACCGCTACTTGGTAGGCTGCGATTGGCAAGCCCAAAGAAGATGCGTGTCAGTCCGTTTAATATCATCACCAACACCATCAGCATGGTGATGGTGACCAGCCCAGCAAGTGGTTTAAACAGGATGAATAAACCACCGATAATGTAGAGCACTGCACTTAGGACATACCACAGCTTTTGTCCCCATGCGCTCATAGAAAAGGTGTGATACGCCTGCACAAGCCCACTAAATAACAGTACGGCACCGATGATGGTTGAGATGGTAACACCTGCAAAGACCGGTAACGCCATCGCACCGATACCTGCGAGGGAGACAACGATGCCGACGGTGACGAAATACTTCCATCCTTTTGAAAGGAAATTAGCTTGTGGGATTGGTTTGAATCTACCATTACGTGCCTCTTAGATTAATACTTTGGTTGCTTACACAGCTTAGTCTAAGAATAGTAAATCGTTCAACCGGATAGTATTTTTCGAAATACTCGCTGTTTCAATGTCTTCCAACGAGCGAGAAGTAAACCAATGGCGATCAAAATGTAGATAGTGGCTCCGCCACCTCGGATTTTACCGACCAATAAAAATGAATCGGTGCCAAGATGGCAGCCAAATAGACCCAGTTATGCAGCTTCTGCCATCTTGCGCCCATTTTACGTTGTATTGATTGAGTGGAGGTGACCGCCAGAAGCAACAAAATCACCCATACTGCCGCGCCGACGGTGAGATATGGACGTTTAACGATCTCAGAGGCCAATAAGCTCCAATCCAACCCTAAATCGAGCGTCGCGAAGGCGACCAAATGAAGCACCGCCCAAAAGAAGCTGTATAGTCCCAAAAGTCGTCGTACTCGAAGAAGCAAACCCTGTTTCGTCCATTTTGCCAAAGGAGAAACCAGCAAAGTGAGAAACAAGGTATTCAACGCGCTAATTCCGGTGTAATGGATGATGCCTTGTACCGGGTCGCCACCTAAGTTATCAGTATTAATAGCAATGACAAGCAGCGCTAAAAATGCCAATGATACAGCGTGGATAACGACTTTTAGCGCGATGATCGCTTTTGGCGTTAGCTTTCTCAATAGAACTTCCTCAGATCCATGTTTTTGTATAGATGCGCCACTTCTTCTTCATAACCGTTGAACATGAGGGTTGGCTGCCTGCGTGTACTGAGGACACTACCTTCTCCGATGAAACGTTCACTGGCTTGACTCCAACGCGGGTGGTCGACATTAGGGTTCACATTGGCGTAAAAACCATACTCATTAGGAGCCAGACGATTCCACGTTGTTGGTGGCTCTTGGTCGGTGAGACGAATACGAACAATCGATTTGATGCTCTTAAATCCATATTTCCATGGCACAACCAGTCGAAGTGGCGCGCCATTTTGTGGGGCGAGTGTTTTGCCGTATAAACCAACCGAAATCAGAGTTAGAGGGTTCATGGCCTCATCAAGGCGAAGTCCTTCGACATAAGGGTACTCAATGCTACTAAATGAACCTTGAGCCGGGAACTGCTTGGGATCGTAGAGGGTTTCAAAAGCAACATATTTGGCACTGCTTTTTGGGTCGGCCATTTTAATGATGTCTGCAAGTGGGAAACCAATCCAAGGAATGTTCATAGACCATGCTTCGACGCAGCGAAGGCGATAGATGCGCTCTTCTAACGTGAATTTACTAAATATGTCGTCATAGTCGAGTTTCATTGGGTTGTTGACCAGCCCGTCGATTTCTACAGTCCAAGGGTCTGCTACAAACTCCGACGAGTTCTTCGCAGGGTCGGATTTATCAGTACCAAACTCATAGAAGTTATTGTACTTCAGAACCTTACTTTCTGGCGTTAACGAAAGGTCGGCTTGGTATTGTTGTGGTTTAGTGGCTTTGAGATCAATTCGACTATCAGTGACGGGTTTCTCATCGGAAGAAAAGATATCCAGTATGCCCGCTTGGGCATTTGCCGCGATAGGCATGCCGACGACAGCAATACCGAGCTTCTTTAGTATGTCTCGACGCTCTTTGTAGACAGACTCCGGCGTTGCTTCGTTTTCAGACAGAGCCCAGCGATGATTCTTTTTGATCCACATAATCTTCCCCGAATGTGATTCACGTTTTAGTAAACAGCAAATTGGTGATACGTTGATTAGAGCAGACCGTAGCAATATCGATTCTCTTTCATCAACATCAAAAAAATACGCATTCATAAAAATGCGTGTTTTGAAGGCTGTACTGGTAACTGATTATTTTTAGGACAACTTTTTAATGG
>ASHK01000146.1 GCA_000695745.1 Vibrio madracius
TACTTGGTTGATGAACTTTCTTTGTCGTCCTTCTTGAACAATAGTTAGCTTTTGGTCATCGACGGAAAGTTGCAGCCCTTGAGCGGTAAAGGTGCCGCAGAAATAGACGTTCTTTGCATTCTGAGTGATATTAATAAAACCACCGCATCCGGCGATTTTGTTACCAAATCGAGAGACATTGATATCGCCATGTTGATCGCATTGGGCTAAGCCTAAAAAATGCTTGATCGACACCACCACCATCATAGAAATCAAACATCTGATCTTGTGAGATGATGGCTTGGGGATACTTTGAGGCGCCAAAATCTAGCCCACTTTGCGGCATTCCTCCCACAGCTCCGGGTTCCACGGTAAGTGTAAATTGGTCGAGTATGCCAGCTTGCGTGGCCACTTTTGCGATATATTCTGGTGCTCCAATACCCAAATTAAGGATGGAATCAGCCTCCAGCTCTAACGCCGCTCGTCGCGCAATGATGGTTTTTGCATCAAGCAGGTTATCGTGTTGAGGAGAGGGTGATGACGCGCACTTTTCTGGTGTATTACGGCCTACGAACTCTGAATTCATAATCGTCGCGAAGGTTTGCATGTGTTCATTTAGATCGTGGCAAACGACAAGGGCATCTACAAAGATTCCAGGAATTTTAACGGCATGAGGATCAAGTTTACCTGATTCAACACCTGTTTTACTTGCACAATGACCTTGCCACCACCGTTCTTAGCGGCCTGTGCCGCCGCCAAGCTTTCAACGATTAGGCATTCATCTTCCATAGTGATGTTGCCGTTTTCATCAGCTGTAGTGCCTCGCAGGATTGCGACATCGAGAGGAAGCTTTTGGTAAAAAAGATATTCTTCGCCGAGTAATTCAACGACTTGCACCCAGTCTTTTTGAGTGGCTGAGTTGATCTTTCCACCTTCTACTCTTGGATCGACAAATGTGCCGAGCCCAACTTTGCTCAAGGTTCCTGGTTTTCCGGCGGCGGTATCTCTTAATAGATGTGAAATGACACCTTGTGGAAGGTTGTAAGCCTCGATGAGATTATCGACGGCAAGCCTTTGTAGTTTGGGAACTAGCCCCCAGTGCCCACCTATGGCTCGCTTAACCAAACCTTGCTGAGCCAAGTGATTCACGGCTCGATCTTTGCCATCGCCTTGTCCGGCGGCAAAGACCAAGGTCAAATCTTTAGGGTGTTGGCAGTGAGCAAATCGTTCACCAATGGCGCGTTCGATCGCTTCCGGGACGACACTGCCGATAAATCCGCCAAGGAGCACCGCGTCTCCATCATGAACCTAGTTGCAGCTTGTTCGGGAGTTAATTGCTCGACCACATCAACCTTCCTTATTGACTATTTGAATCAAACGATGGCTTCAGATTAGACCGAGAGCTCATTGTTGTTAACTGCAAATAAAGAGATTGTGTATTCCAATTTAGGAACAATGGAGTTCTTTGACGCGTTTGTAGAGGTACTGTTTGAAACCGGCGCAACGTTCTGGCATTGGTGAGCGGGGCCGGAAAAACAAGTCAATATCAAAACTGGCACATTGATAATCTTGCATGATGTGTTGCAGCTCTCCCTTTGCAATCTTATCGCTGACAAGAGAATGGGGCAGGTAAGCGATTCCAGCGTTCTCTAGCGCAAGGTCGAGCAA
>ASHK01000147.1 GCA_000695745.1 Vibrio madracius
GGGCACGATGATGGGATTTGCTTCCTTCATTCCTGTTGTGGGGACGGCGCTTATTTGGATTCCTGCCACGGCTTATCTGTTGATAAGCGGTGACACCACTTGGGGCTTATTCTTAGCCGCATGGAGTATTGCAGTGGTTGGCTCGATTGATAACGTCTTGCGCCCACTGCTCATGCAAGGGAGCGCTGGTATGAATACCCTGATGATTTTCTTCTCTCTACTTGGGGGGATTCATCTATTTGGTTTAATTGGCTTGATATACGGCCCGCTTATCTTCGCTATCACTATGGTCTTATTCAATATGTACGAAGAAGAATTTAAAGACTTCTTAGACGGACAAGATAATAGCTAGCTACTTTTTTCAGGGAGGGCTTTGTGAGAGAATCCCCTCCCTTTTTACTTCCAGAGATAACTCGTCATGGCAACCTACATCGCACCCAGTCAAATCGCGGAAAGGCAACTCGAATACTTCGCACAAAAACGCGTGTTAGTCATTGGCGAAATTGAAGATCAATTCCCGATCGAGCTTAGCAAGCACTGCGACAAAGTCACCGTCTTTACCAGTAATTACATTACTTACCGCATGTTAAGCTCCTCAAGCAAAATCACCACTTTGTTTGGCGCTTCATTACCAAGCGACATTGATGCGGATATGATTTTACTGTACTGGCCAAAAGCCAAAGCTGAAGCGCAGATGCTGCTAGAAATGGCGTTGGCGCAGCTTGGTAACGACACAGAAATTGCCGTCGTCGGAGAGAACCGCTCTGGGGTAAAAAGCATTGAAAAAATGTTCAAGCCATACGGACCACTCAACAAGTACGACTCTGCTCGACGTTGCTCATTTTATTGGGGAATGTGTCAATCCGCACCAGAATCCTTTGAGCTAGATAGCTGGTTTAAACACTACCAAGTAGAACTTAACGGACTGCTATTACCGTCAAAAGTCTGCCAGGTGTGTTCAGTCATGGTGAGTTTGATGGTGGCAGCCAGTTACTGCTAAATAACCTTCCTGAACTCAAAGGAAAAGTGCTCGACTTTGGTTGTGGTGCTGGTGTAATCGGTGCTTACATGGGCTTAAATATGGCAATATTGAACTCCACATGTGTGATATCAATGCCTTTGCCATTGAATCCAGCAAACAAACGCTACTGGCAAACAACCTTAAAGGTCACGTCTTTGCGTCAGACGTCTACTCAGATGTCGAACCGGGATTAGACTTTATTATCAGTAACCCGCCATTTCATGCAGGCCTAGATACCAGCTACTCAGCCACCGAAACGTTATTGTCTGATGCACCTAATTACCTAACTGACGATGGACAATTAATGATCGTCGCCAATAGTTTCCTCAAATACCCACCGATCATTGAGAAACAATTTGGTCACTGCCACACTGTTGATAAAAATCGCAAATTTGCTATCTATCACGCAACAAAATAAGTGACAAACCGCATTACTGGCTGGCGCTCCCGACAAGAGCGCCAACCGATTGAAATTATTTAATTTACTCTCTTCCCCCGCTCTCTTCGATTAGTAAAAAACTTATTCCAAACGTTATTTTTGTGTTACTCCACACGATTTACCTCCAACTTACTTGTCAAAGAAAAAAAAGTTATTAGATTGATAGGGTTAACTTCTTTCTTAATTCGTCATACTGAGAGCTAAGCGATAACTATGTTCAAGTTGTATCGAAAACAAAAATTCAAGCGGCTACAAAACACCTTGATGATGGCTTTTCTGGTGCTTAGCATTACGCCCTTGACCGTCATCGCTCTATTCTTTCTCAATGCTCATAGCCAAGATCTCAAAGATCAAAGCACCTCTCATTTGGTTTCAATAAGAGATACTAAGAAGCAACAGCTGCTCAACTACTTTCAAGCACAAGAATCCGAAGTCATGGGGTTTGTAAGATCAGAACTTGCTTATGCCAGTGGCGGGCGATTCTATGGTCTGGTGAATGCATTCCACGCCTTGGCGATGATATAGAACAAGCGAGGCAGCATGCCCAAGAACGTTATATACAAGGTTCGGGTAATCAAGTAAAACCGCGATCCTGCCAGACTCTAGTAGCTACGTAGGAAGTGAGCGCTATCGTCTTCTTCACAAGCGCTACCATAGAGCTTTTATGGAGCATCTCAAACGCTCAGATTTTGACGATATCATCTTGGTCGATCTGGCTGGTAACGTCACCTACTCGGTGTACAAACATCGTTATTACGGCACAAACTTAGAAACGGGTGAGTTTTCAACTCAAATCCTTGGTGAAACGTTCGATCGTTTAAAGTCGGAGGTCACACACAAGCGCAAAGAAAATGAAGAATACACCCCAGTTGTCATTTCCGATTTTGCCCTGCAGGATGATCAACAATACGCCTGGCTTGGCGCACCTATCATCCAACAAGGCTACCTTCACAGCTACGCCATGTTCAGGCTCCCCATTAAAGGCATCACTAAACTCATCACCGATGGCAAGCCTGATGATATTGAATTGCTACTAGTCGGAAGCGACCATAAACCAAAGATACTTGGACTCAAACAAGACACCATAAACAACAGTAACGACGTTATCTCTCAGGCTTTGTCAGGTTGACTATGGTGGGTAGCTACACCAATGCTAAAGGTGAAGACTATTTTGCAGCCTACACGCCGATACAACTCAATGACACCAATTGGGCATTGGTTGCTGAAACACCAGAAGCCATCGCTTTTGCTAGTGTAAGACAACTCGAAAAGCTGTTTGTTATCGCCATGCTGACTGCGATTGTGCTCGTTGTCATCGCCTCACATTACCTTTCCAACTTTATTACTTCGCCACTGCTCAAGCTGACATGGGCCGCGGAAAGAGCCTCTGGCGGCGACTTAGAACCTTCGATTATTAGCGCTGACCGTAAAGATGAAATTGGTCGACTCGCGTTGAGCTTTGAACGTATGAGACGATCAATAAAAGAGAAAATCGAACTGATTAAGAGTCAGAACCAAGAGCTAGAACAAAATTTAGTCACCATTAAAAAGCAAAATGAAGAATTACAACTAGCCAACAAGCTGAAAGATGAGTTCCTTGCGACTACCTCTCACGAACTTCGCACCCCTCTTCACGGCATGATCGGAATTGCAGAGGCAATGATCTCTGGTGCCAATGGGCCAATTGGAGCCAATCATAAATACCAACTTGATATCATTGTTAACAGTGGTCAGCGCCTTGCCGGGTTGGTGGGCGATCTTCTCGACTATCACAAAATGCGTTATGGCAATTTAGATATTGAGCGTTCCGCTATCAGTTTAACCAGCGCCACGCAGTTGGTATTGGAGCTATCACATCATCTACTTGGTGACAAAAAAATCCGAATTATTAACCAAGTCCTCGAGCCATTGCCTTATGTCTCAGCCGATCCACAGCGCTTAGAACAGGTGCTTTATAACCTTGTTGGTAATGCCATCAAATACACCAATGAAGGCAAGATCGTATTATCAGCCACCGCTATGGATGATCATATTCGTGTGCAAGTTGTTGATACTGGCCAAGGGATTCCTGCCCAGCAGCTTGAGCATATTTTTGAGCCACTGGTTCAAGCAGGCCATGATTCCGGCCATTACCGTCAAGGTGCTGGGCTGGGTTTGTCGATAAGTCGACAGCTTATTGAGTTGATGGGCGGCTCTCTTTATGTCAGTAGTCAGCCTCATGTTGGCACGACATTTAGTTTTACCCTTCCTTTAGCGACACAGGAAGAAATAGAGCATATGTCGCAATTAGGTCAAAATAGTCATTTCCATATCGCCGAGCCGACCGAGATCAACCCAGAAGAAGAGGAAGTGCTTCCTGAGAATCCTGATGGGCCAGTACTGCTTGTCGCGGATGATGAGCCTGTAAACTTACGGATCTTAGAGAGCTTTTTAAGGCTAGAAGGCTATCAAGTGAAACTAGCCAAAGATGGCTTAGAAACATTGGATATCATTGAGCATGAAAACCGGACTTACTGCTGCTGGATATCATGATGCCTGGAATGAGTGGCTTTGAAGTGTGTGAAACCATTCGTGAACAATACGATCATGCTGCGCTACCTATCATTATGCTCACCGCTTTGAATCAATCGGAAGACCGAGTTCGTGGTTTTGAACTCGGTGCTAATGACTATCTTGCCAAACCGTTTAGCAAGCCAGAGTTAGCAGCACGTATCGCCGCTCACCTTCAAG
>ASHK01000148.1 GCA_000695745.1 Vibrio madracius
TGCCGTCTGGGTTTGACCAGGTGCAGGATCATGCTCATCAGCGAAAGATGGCGCAGGTAGAGTACTGCTTTGCGTCTGTTGAGTCGGAACTGGTGCTGGATTCTTGTACGATTGCCATTGTTGGAATAGCAAGAAAGAAACCAAAGCCAAGCCGATTAACAGAATATTACGTTGAGAATCCATCGTTATTTATCTCTGTCTTGTTTTTGGACTGGTGGAACGGGGTCAAATCCCCCTTCATTCAAAGGATGGCATTTTAATAGACGTTTGCCTGATAACCAACATCCTTTTACAAAACCGTGAGCTTTCAAGGCTTCTATTGCGTAAAGAGAACAGGTTGGGGTGAACCGACAGCGAGGTCCGATTAGGGGACTAATGACCCATCGATAAAGATGGACGAGTCCGATAGCTAACCACGCGAAGGGCGAGACAGGCGATGCCATAGCTTATCTAGAAGTTTGAACATTTCTTCATTGCTTAGAGTTTGCGCACTCTTCTTTGCAATTACAACAAAATCTTTGCTTGGAAGCTCATGTTGTTTGTTACGAAAACTTTCACGTACCAGACGCTTGAAGTGGTTTCTAGCTACAGCTGTTTTTATCTGCTTTTTAGGAACCGCAAGACCAAGGCGAGGGTGAGAAAGAGAGTT
Organism: Vibrio madracius; assembly: GCA_000695745.1. Classification (GTDB taxonomy): domain Bacteria; phylum Pseudomonadota; class Gammaproteobacteria; order Enterobacterales; family Vibrionaceae; genus Vibrio; species Vibrio madracius. Next base: position 650 of record ASHK01000148.1, read on the forward strand.
TTTACGAGCAATGATGGTGAAATGAGGGGAGCCAGCTCGATGAGCTTGCTTAAATACGGTTTGATAATGCTCGGGAGTTAACAAACGTAACTCCCGATTAAAGGCGTGCTTATTCAAAATAGGAAATTATTTTGATAGGCGTGCACGGCCTTTAGCACGACGTGCATTGATTACTTTACGACCGTTCTTAGTCGCCATGCGAGCACGGAAACCGTGAGTACGCTTGCGCTTTAGAACTGAAGGTTGAAAAGTGCGTTTAGACATGGTTATTACCTTTACTGATCAGTAGTTTTAGGTTCTCGTTGAACCGGCGTGGGACACATTTCCCTTCTTCTTTCTCTATATAGAGATAGAGAGGAAATCCGACGCCTCTCAACAAAGAGGCGGAATTGTAATCACTGACTCGTCAAGAGTCAATAATCAGTTCAACTTCAATTCCGGTTGGCGAATTATACTTTTTGTGAGCCAGAGCGCAAGGATCCTATTCGATCCCAACCTGATTTAAAAATTTCTTAAGTTGGATATCTTGTGGATCGTTAAAAATTTGCTCTGGTGTTCCTTGTTCCACGATGTGGCCATCAGCCATGAAGATCACTTTGTCGGCGACTTCTTTAGCAAATTGCATTTCGTGAGTCACAACAAGCATAGTTTGATGCTGAGTTGCGAGCTTTTCATAGTTAAGT
>ASHK01000149.1 GCA_000695745.1 Vibrio madracius
AACGACCCTAATGAGATGATTTTTCCTGCCAATATTCGCCTAGGATTACTTGGCTGGGATCTGGTGTTTGCCGATCGCACTCCTCTTGACTATCAAGTTCCCGAAGAAGTAAAGGACAAAGTCGATGACGTAGAGAAGTGGCAATCAGGCAAGTACTGGGTCGCTGGGCTGGGACATTGTTCAGAATGTCATACTCCTAGAAACTTTGCCCAAGCTCTTGAGAATGAAAACATCTTCCAAGGGAACCTTATCGATGGATGGAACGCGCCGAATATCACGGCCACAGAGCTGTATATTGATGGTTGGGATATTCAAAGCCTGACGGACTTTCTCCATACGGGTCACTCATCCAAAGGTACTGCCTTTGCAGGAATGGCTGATGTTATCAAGAATAGCCTGAGCTTAATGACTAGAGAAGACATCGAGTCTATGTCTTATTATCTGCTGATAGGGGACACTCACAATCTACTTGATGAAACTGCGGTGCAGTTGAAACCCACAGTTTTGATGATGTCGCATACAGTAAGGAAATCTATGCAACGTATAACCAAACTTGCGGAGCGTGTCATGGTGAAGATGGCAAAGGACGGGATCCAATAGCACCTACTTTACTGAACAACGGCATCATCATGCATAGCGACCTTTCAATACCATAGCGGTCACAATTCGAGGACTTCAGCCCACGTACATTGATAAGGACAGAAACTTCATGCCGATGGCAAGTTTTGAGGACGTACTCTCTGATGCGAGGTTAGCTGAGCTGATTACTTTTGTAAGGGCTTATTTAGGCGCTAGAGAAGAGGTTATTACGGCCAACGATGTGAAAGAAGTCCGTGAGATGTTGGAGAAAGCAGGATATTCAGGAGGCTTGCACGTAACGCCAGATATGTATGACGAACGTGATGGCAATATCAATGTAAACTGAGATGTGCATTGATATCGTAGCGGAAGGTTTAGAGAATGAAAAACAAGTAGAGTACTTGCGTGCACATGGTTGTGAATATGGTCAGGGTTACGTGTTTAGTAAACCGGTAACCGCTGACAAAATAGCAGGACTATTGCGGTGATTTAGCTTTCAGCTTCAGGCAGTGCTGCCTCAGCTTGAGGTTGCTGTTGTTCTGCGGCTGCTAGCATCTTACGAATAGCAATCGATGCAGTAAATGCGACCGCTACCATCACGACGGCTAGTATGGTCAGTAGTGAGAAGTAGTCACCATATACCGTCTTAACAAACTCTTGAGTGATCTCTTGACCTTTTTCCGCTGCGATAGAGGTTGAGAACACCGCGCCGACAATTCCAGAAAGTGCGATCGCCACAGAGAACAAACTCACTGAGAAGTTCTCAATGTGCTTTGGTGCGACAGACAAAATAAATGCCACAACCAGTGAACCAACAATTACCTCTGCAAATGCTTGGAAGAAGTGGATTACTAGGAAGATTTCTGGACGAATAATCACACTTTCGCCGATGTTTTTAACGGCTAGAGCCAGAATACCAAATGCGATAGCCGTCAGAATAAACGAGAAACCAATTTTGGTTGCAGTGGTGAAGTGGATATTGCGTTTTTCTAAGCTTGAGAAGGTTGCTGCAATCACCGGGCCTGCAACGATACACCATAGTGGGTTCATTGACATTGAGGCTTCTGGTGCGATTGGAATGATCCCGAACAGATCACCACGCATTGTATTGATAGTCACCATTGTCATTGATGTCATCATTTGGCCGTAGTAGACAAAAAACGCTGTGGTCAGAACCGTGACAATGAGAATAGTCCCCATACGCAGCGCATCGGCTTTCTCTGCTTTGAACATTAGAGAAATAAAATAGCCGATTGCAGCCAAACCAATGGCATAAACAATGTTCTTACCGATGTCCATATTAGAGAACATAAAGAACACCATTCCAACCATTGCGATGGATGTAATACCGAATTTAATCCAGTTTGCGCTAGAAACAGACGCTTGGTCGATGTCAGCGCCTACGCTTTGAAGCTGCTTGCGGAACGTCATTAACGTGAATAGGGCTGCAAATGCAAGGATACCAGAGAGCAAGAAGCTGCCGTAAAACCCGATAACAAGAACAAACATTGGGAATAAATATTGGCCTAGTAAAGCACCTATGTTGTTAACTGAGTAGTTAACAGGGTAGCCATTTTCAAAGTCTTCTTGGCTTTTGAACGTACGCTTGTAAAGGCTAGGATAAGAAGGGGACATTAAGCCACGTCCATAACTCGCTAAAGCAATACCAGCTAGACTTAAAGGGATGTTAACAGTCGATGCACCAATGACGAGCAACACGTAACCGCAGGTAAAACCGAAATAAGCAATCGTCAATGAGCGGTACGCGCCTAAGAATTTGTCGGCAATAAAGCCACCTGCGATAGCAAATAAGGGTCCGATGGATGAAAACGCACCCACGACCATCATTGTGTCCGCTTCACTGTAATCGAGATTTTCTAGAAAAACCTCGTGAGAATGACCATCACTCCATAGAACGAAAGGCCAAACATCATTTGGCAGAACATCATGGATTTATTTAGTTTATTCCACATAATTTTATCCTTAGTATTTATTAGGAAGTGGTTTAAATATCCAGATAAATGTTAACAGACAAAATTTGTTACATGTTGATCTGTACTCCTATTGTGTGGCTTTAACACACGACATTTTCTAATCGCTCGGGTGAGAAATTGTTATCGAATAGCTTGCTGCCAAAACAAAAGGGCATACGTGATGCCCTTGATGGTAGC
>ASHK01000150.1 GCA_000695745.1 Vibrio madracius
AAACTGACCTTCATCTCTGGCAATAACTTTGAACTTCTTTTCTGCAACCACACGACCTTGCATTTCCAGCACCATCCGCCATTCACCGAGGTTGCTTTCGAAGCCATCAATAGGATGAAGCAATTGAATGGTGTCACCTAGATAGAAATCCCAATCATTGCTGCCTACATGTTCTTCACCGTCAAAAGGCGCGAGTACTTGCCCCTTCTTACCAATGATACCAGGGTGGTAAATGCAATAGCGGACACGCTCCCCTTTGGCTTTTTTGATATTGACGATAAAGCCAAACTCAATGTGCTCATCAGCAGGCACTATCGTGGTGAAGTCTTGAATTTTGGGCAGATCTTTAGAACCCGAATCCCAAGTAGAATAGATCCCATAAGAAGTCATCTCAATGACGGGTGAGCGTTTAGCCATTGTTCCATTATGCCTTTTTATTTGATGCGCATTATTTTATCGAAGGTTGGCGCTATATCGCACCACATTGAATGCTTTATTCTTGCCAACGAGCACGCATTTTAGCAATGACCGTTTCACTGACTCCATGAATATTTTGGTAATTACCGTTACAAACGATAATGTCCAAATCAGCATTAAATTGCCGGGCTAGCGTTTTATAGGTCTCCATTTCCCAACGTCGTACAAACGTATTTGCCACGACCACGTCTTCACCCTTCGCCAGTGCTTGCTTGGTTTGTTCTTGGCACACTGGTGTGCTTGTGCAATCAAGCTAGGGTCATAGCAATACTCTCCGTGATCGTTAACAAAATACATATCCGCTTCGACATGTCGAGCATTGAATGTCTTTGCTAGTGTGGTTTTTCCTGAACCGGGTAAACCGCGGATAAGTGTCAATTTCAATTGTTGCTGCCTTCGAGTATATGAAGCTATGCATTGTACCGAATTTCCCACTGAGTACACGATTTGATTCATTCGTCTTGGGCGCATTGAACTAAAATTAACTGTCGACAAGCAAAAACGTTTGCGTTAACTTTAGATGTATAGACGTCCAGATGACCAAACATTAGCTTAGGGAGAAAGCTGTGCCAATTAAGATTCCCGATCAACTGCCTGCATCCAACGTATTGAGAAATGAAAATATCTTTGTGATGTCGGAAACACGCGCCGCCACGCAGGAAATTCGACCACTGAAAGTCTTGATCCTCAATTTAATGCCAAAGAAAATTGAAACGRAAMCCAGTTCCTAAGACTACTCTCCAATAGCCCACTACAAGTTGATGTAGAACTATTGTCGAATTGATGATAGCCAAGTAAAAACACGCCAACAGAGCACCTTGATACTTTTTATCGCCAGTTTGAAACGATCAAAGATCGTAACTTCGACGGACTGATCATTACTGGCGCCCCGCTCGGTTTAGTCCAGTTTGAAGATGTCATTTACTGGGAGCATCTACAGACCATTATGAATTGGGCCAACAAACATGTGACCTCCACCTTGTATGTGTGTTGGGCGGCTCAAGCGGGATTAAAGCTGTTGTTCGACTTACCGAAAAAAACTCGAAAAGAGAAGCTGTCGGGCGTCTACCACCATACTATTCAGCATCAATATCATCCGCTACTTCGCGGCTTTGACGATTCTTTCCTTGCACCGCACTCGCGCTACGCAGATTTCTCACCAGAATATCTTGAGTCACACACCGATCTTGATATTTTAGCGACCTCAGATGTGGCTGGAGTTTACCTTGCCGCAACCAAAGACAAACGAAATGTCTTTGTGACCGGTCATCCTGAATACGATTCCCACACCTTGCATGGTGAGTATGTGCGTGACTTGGGTGAAGGGATGGAACCTGCAATTCCGGTCAATTACTATCCAAACAATAATCCCGATAACAAGCCTATCGCAAGTTGGCGCAGTCACGGACACTTATTATTTGCTAACTGGCTCAATTACTGTGTTTACCAACAAACGCCGTACGACTTGGAACACTTTAGTGCAGACGCTTTTACCACCGACGAATGAGTCTATTTCTCGCCTTATTAATTGCGAGCACTCTAACGCTTACTCCCCTGCTTTAGGGGAGTGATCATTTCTCAAACTATTTACTTTGCCAGTGATGCCACTTTTTTCTAAAAGCTGTCGCGCAAGTGCTCTTGGTCGTACTCCAGATGATAGGTATTGTGGAAGCCAACTTTCAGCTCCACTCCGTTACCTCGCAGATACACGTTATAACCGTCATAATCTGAGAACGCTTCGACGCCATCATAAATCTTGCCAAGATCAGTATCAGTGCCGTGTTCCATTATGTTGTCGTAGGCTTGAAGTAGTTTTCCGGGATCCAGTTGGTTTTTCATCGCTGCCTCCAAATAAACAAAGCCACACTAGAAGTGTGGCTTATGGATGAACAGAGCGCCAATTTTGCTAGGCGATTGTCTCAGTGACCGGGCTTTATTCGTCTCGTAAAACTCGACGCAGTATTTTACCCACGTTGGTTTTTGGCAGCTCATCTCTAAATTCAATCACTTTAGGGATTTTGTATCCTGTGAGATGTTGGCGGCAGTGCTTTTTAATGTCATCGACCGTCACCGGGCCGCTCGTCACTACAATTAACTTAACGCGCTCGCCCGCTACGTCATCAGGCACACCTACTGCTGCAGCCTCAACAATTTTCGGGTGTAGCGTTGCTACCTCTTCAATTTCTGTTGGGAAAACATTAAAACCAGAAACCAGAATCATGTCTTTCTTACGGTCTTCAATATAGAAAATACCGTCTTCATCCATACGACCAATGTCGCCCGAATACAGCCAACCATCTTTGGTTAGTACTGCGTTAGTCTCCGCTTCTTGTTTCCAATACCCTTTCATTACTTGGTCACCAC
>ASHK01000151.1 GCA_000695745.1 Vibrio madracius
GATTGTACGTTTTTTAGGTTATGGGTTCGAGCACCCCTAACTTCGATCTTATCCATTGTTGCCACTCATGTAATACGTAGTGTGACAAGTATTACATAGTGTGAACTTTGTGCAAAGAAATACTGGATAAAAAAACAGGCTTGTGAATGTAAAAAGCGCCACCTCTAGAGGAGAGTGGCGCTGACAATAGTGGTGTGCGTTATGTGCTCAGGCTGAATTACGCTTTTTTAGTAGAGTGCTTACCAAGCTCAGCGGTTTTTCATCTTTAAGGTAAAGGTTTTCAAAACAGTAGTTAGTTGCTTCGATATAGCCTTCTACGCTGCCGCAGTCAAAACGTTGACCTTTAAATTTGTAAGCCAATACACAACCCGCTTTTGCTTGTTTAAGCAGTGCATCCGTGATTTGGATTTCACCACCTTTGCCAGGTTCAGTTTGCTCTATGAGTTCAAAAATATCTGGCGTCAGGATGTAACGACCGATGATAGCAAGGTTGCTTGGTGCTGTGCCTTGTTCTGGTTTTTCAACCATATCATCTACGCGGAAAAGGTCGTCTTTGATCATTTCGCCAGAGATAACACCGTATTTGTGCGTTTCGTTTTCAGGCACTTCTTGGACAGCAACGATTGAGCAGCGGAATTGTTTGTAAAGTGCAACCATTTGTGCCAGTACGCCTTGATCTTCGTTGACGCAAAGATCATCGGCTAGTACTACCGCAAAAGGTTCGTCGCCTATAAGTTCACGCCCTGTCAAAATCGCATGGCCTAGGCCTTTCATTTCACGCTGGCGAATGTAAGTGAACTGTGCTGAATCAATAATGTCGCGAATATCAACCAGAAGCTCTTCTTTGTTAGTACCGCTGATTTGATGTTCAAGTTCGTAGTTTTTATCGAAGTGATCCATAATAGAGTGCTTACCGCGACCGGTCACAATGCACATCCCATCCATTCCAGCTTGAATCGCTTCTTCTACGCCATACTCGATCAGTGGCTTGTTGACCACTGGCATCATCTCTTTCGGCATAGATTTGGTGGCCGGTAGGAAACGAGTCCCGTAACCAGCTGCTGGGAATAGGCACTTTTTGATCATGATAAAACCCTTTATCTTTATTCGTTTTAATTTGTTGCCACTGACGGGCGATTGGAGCTAAGTCTACAGAGTATCGCTGTTTTATGACAGTAGAAATGTGTCAGAGTTCGCTCAGTTTCTCGAGAAAAACTGAGCGAACTCTGACTGATACGATGAATAATGATGACGCAAATTAAGACAGTAAGTTTTGATTCGCCCAAGCAATAGCTTGTAACCGATTTTTCACAGAGAGTTTTCTAAAGATCTGATAAAGGTGAGATTTAACGGTGGATTCAGTAATAAATAAGTCATCTGATATTTGCAGATTACTGGCACCAGACTGCAGGCAACGAAGAATTTCTATTTCACGAGCGGTTAGATCCACGACAGTGGGAGATGTATGAGCGGAGACAACGTGGCGGTAGTGATGTAATAACTGGCTCGTCACATCACGCGGTAGCCAGTTCTTTCCGTTGATAATTTCACCTAAGCCAATCACCACTTTTTTAGCCTCTTCATGACTGTAAAATAACCCTTTTATATGCCCATAACGAAGGATCTCTTCTGTTGTTAATCGATGAGGAACATTGATTAGTACGGTCTCAAAGTTTTTGCTCGCCAACGGGAGATTTAATACCTGTTGAAAGAGATCTAAGGACTCTTCGTAATCGAAAAGTAAAATTCGGTTACGCGGACCAGAAGCGGTTGAGAGCAGATCTTGAGGGGTGATCGCCTCAATGTCATTGATACTCAAATGTGACAGACGCTTGACCCTTTTGGTTACGGTGTCTTCTTGATTAAGAGTGACATGTTGAATGACACGTTGGTAATTATTTCTTCTCATAGCACTTTGTTAGTAACGATTTTTATGCATATTGACGAGTATGTTGCGTGCGCTCTAGTACTGAAAAGAGAGTTTGAGAGTGAGTTAAAGATATCTAAGTAATTGATATAAATGTAAAGTTGAACATTGCTTAGCTGGCTCGTAATAATGTTTGTTCTAGGGTTATTTTAACAACCATAGGATAAGCGCTGTTGCGGTACTGGCGGTTCGTGTTATCCTACTGGGCTAATTTGAAACACACTGTGGTTACGGAGCAAAACATGGCAAGCCGTGGAGTAAACAAAGTCATTCTAGTGGGTAACTTAGGTAACGACCCAGAAATTCGTTACATGCCAAACGGCGGTGCCGTGGCGAATATTACAATCGCAACCTCTGAATCTTGGCGTGATAAGGCAACGGGCGAGCAGCGTGAGAAAACTGAGTGGCACCGTGTTGCTCTGTTTGGCAAGCTAGCGGAAGTTGCTGGTGAATACCTACGTAAAGGCTCTCAAGTTTATATTGAAGGTCAATTACAAACGCGTAAATGGCAAGATCAAAGTGGTCAAGACCGCTACACAACAGAAGTTGTCGTACAAGGCTTCAATGGTGTTATGCAAATGCTAGGTGGTCGTCAAGGTGGCGGTGCTCCAATGCAAGGCGGTATGAACCAAGGCCAAGGTGGTATGCAGCAAGCACCTCAACAAGGTTGGGGACAGCCTCAGCAACCTATGCAGCAACCAGCTCAGCAAAAACCAGCCCAACAGCAGCCACAATATAACGAGCCGCCAATGGATTTTGATGACGATATTCCGTTCTAATAGTGCTGAATATTAAGTCAAATAACGTTCTATTTGATTTCTGCATAAAAAACCGCGATGAATTCGCGTTTTTTTGTTTCTTAGAGACAACGCATTGCTTGCTGCTTAACGGCTTATAGTAAATCTGATATAACAAACAGTTAACGCAATAGCATATTCTATATAATGTTCACATAGTTCTCGCTTGTCTCATTGATGGGTTGAGTTCAAACGCTAAATGTTAACAACATCATTGGTTCAAAAAGGACTTGAGCACCTATGAGGCAAACTCCCACCCTCAAACTAAGCACTCGCTTGGTGGCTTTTGTGACTGTCATCGTCATGAGTGCCGTTTTTATCTTGTTTGTTGGCGGAACGCTATCCATCAAAAGAATGGGTCAAGAGTATCTGAATCATCATTTGGCTGGCATTGTTCGAGTTATCGATAAAGAATTAGAAGATCCTGATGCTGCTTATATGATGCAGCGTTGGATGCCCAAAATGTTGCAAGCCAGCAATATCATTGAAATGCAACTTACCTCATCTGCGGGGGTTGTGTATCGCTACAAAAATACCTCTCCAACAATAGATAGAACGATTGTATATCGAGATAGCTTCGATTTAGAACGCAATGACGGCTATCGCGTCGAATTTACTGCTCTGCCGCCTTACCTAGATGTTAGATACTCCATTGAGGCCATGTGGTCAGTAACGTTAGCGTTTGGCTTGATCGTCTTTTGCTTGATACAAGGGGTGAAATGGTTACGCAAACAATTGGTTGGATCAGAATTATTAGAAGAACGCGGCCGTATGATCTTAGCAGGCCGAGTGGAGCAGTTTGCCAAAGGTGACGAGCGGGAGTGGCCTTACACGGCAAGTGAAGCGTTAGATATTCTAATTGAAGAACTGCAAGATGCTCGTCAAGAACGCAGTCGATTCGATACTTTTATTCGAACTCAAACTTTCCTAGATCCATTAACGGGTAGTGCCAATCGAATGCTATTCGATAGCAAGCTCGAGTCCGCTATTCATGAAAGTGGTGCCCAAGGGGGCGTCATGCTCTTTCGTATTGAAGATTGGGACCAGGTGCAAGAAGCTCAAGGTAAGTCGAGCTCTGATGATTTCTTAGTGGAAGTTGGTGAAGTTATTTCTAATGCGGTTCAGAAATTTCCAGATGTTATTTTCTCTCGATACTATGAGGCAGATTTCGCGGTCTTTATTCCACACCAAAGTAGCAAAGATATTGCGAATCTAGCTAACCAATGCATTCGCCAACTTGAAAAAATGACGCCTCCTGTGCCGCTAGATGAAGAAAACTGGTGCCATATTGGTATCAGTATGTATTCGGAAGGGGAGCGACAAGGCCGCATTATGGAGGAGGCGGAAACAGCACTAAAAAGTGCACAATTACAAAAGGTTAATAACTGGAGCCGTTTCAGTAAGCAAGTTCAGAAAGTGGATGAGCGAGGCAGTGTACGCTGGCGCACACTATTTGACAAGGCACTGCTGCCCGACAATTTACTTATTTTTTCACAGCCCTGTTATTTGTACGAAAAAGGGAAGGAGCTCGACGCACTTCACAAAGAATTGTTTGCGCGAATTGAAGATCCTGAACAAGGAATAGTGAAAGCATCGCGTTTTCATTCCGCTTTACTTCAAGTTGGTTACGAGTCCAATTTTGACCGTGCTGTTCTCAATAAAGTGTTACGAAACATTAAGAAAAATCCGGATATTCTACCGATTTCTATCAATCTTTATGTCGTGCCATTCGCCAACAAAGGTTATTTTAAGTGGTTTCGCGACGAGTTGTTGCAGTTACCCATTGCAGTGCGCTCTCAACTGAGCTTTGAATTTTCGGAAGCAAGGCTTGTGCAACATCTAGACTATATTCGCCCAGTTGTTAGAATGCTGTCCGGTTTAGGGTGCACAGTCATCGTTGGTCAAGCTGGCCGCTCGATCGTGAGTACTCATTACATCAAAGATCTTAAGGTCGATTATCTTAAATTACACCGCAGTCTAATAAAGAAAATCGATCAGCGTGATGAAAACCAATTGTTTGTACGAAGCATGGTGGGAGCCTGTGGTGACTCACAAACTCAGG
>ASHK01000152.1 GCA_000695745.1 Vibrio madracius
CCTTTCAACGCGATAGGGCGAGAATTCTGCATTCTGCGGCTTTTAGACGACTGCAAGCGAAGACTCAAGTTCATGGGACCGGTGTTAACGACTTTCATCGCACACGGCTAACGCATTCACTTGAAGCGGCGCAAATTGGCTCCGGTATCGCGGCTCAGTTAAAACAAAAACAGCCGGAACTTGAACCATTATTGCCCTCTGATGCGCTGATTGAAGCACTCTGCCTTGCCCATGATATCGGACATCCTCCTTATGGGCATGGTGGCGAAGTCGCTCTCAACTATATGATGCGTGAATATGGCGGCTTTGAGGGCAATGCTCAAACGTTTCGTATCGTTACTCAACTTGAGCCTTACACTGAACATCATGGGATGAACCTCACTCGTCGCAGTCTGTTGGGGTTACTTAAGTACCCGGCCCTTATCAGCCAAACTTGTGCGGATAAACAGCCGCATCCGGTCACTAACCAGCGTCAGTTAAAAGCCAAAGATTGGGCCCCGGCAAAAGGGATATACGACAAAGACCAATCGCAGTTTGACTGGGTCATTGCTCCTCTTACAGACAGTGATAAACAGCAATTGCAAACCATGCGATTCGAGCAGCTAACACCCCTTCAACACAACAAGACTCAATTCAAATCACTGGATTGCTCTATCATGGAGCTCGCCGATGATATTGCTTATGGGGTGCATGATTTAGAAGACGCCATTGTTCTCGAGTTGGTAGACAAAGATATGTGGCAAGCAAATGCAGCAGAGCAGCTTAAGACCCAAACCAATACTTGGCTGTCGGAACATATAGACTCGATCACAGAGCTACTTTTCTCCGGTAAGCACTACGAACGCAAAGATGCCATTGGCGGCATTGTAAACGCTCTACTGACCAGCATTGAGGTCAAAAAAGTCCCTGACGCCAGTTTTGAACAACCTTTGCTCCACTATAACGCGTATCTTGATAGCGATATGGAGCGTGTGCTGGAGATCCTGAAGCGATTTGTCAGTGAGTTTGTTATTCAAGTGCCTCGAGTACAAATCGTCGAATATAAAGGGCAGCAAATTATTATGGATTTATTTGAAGCCTTTAGCGCCGATCCGGAACGCTTACTGCCTGAGTCAACCCGTAACCTTTGGCGTAAAGCCTGTGGTCAGCAAGATAATGGTATGCGCGTAATCGCCGACTATATTTCCGCGATGACCGATGGTTATGCTCAAAAGATGCATCAGCAGTTATTTGCCGCTCATTCAGGGTATTAAACGGTCAGCGTTTATTGGTCCGAACGCGGCGAATGGTAGTTCTTTTCATAAACACCTGACGGCATTTGTTGAATTTGGAACTGAATCATTTTATCGAAAGCGACCAACATAGCGTCGAAATTCAGTTCCGGCTCCAATGTTTGAATAATGTGATGACCTGCTTCAACCGTGGACAACGCATTAGGAGACGGAGCCTTACGAATACGGTAATCACCCTGTAAGGTTTCTGGTAATTTTATCATCGGCAAGCTATGTAGATTTGTAGACAACTTCCACATTTTAAACGCTTTCTTCCATGTTCCGTCGAGTAAAATGATACGCAACGGTTTGTCAGACTTCGTGCCTTGTACTTGTGATAACTCCAAAGCCTCTTCACCCGGATATAACACCACAGATTGGTAGGCATCATCGGCTAACACATCATTAAGCCCTGATGAGTCGAAAAGTTCTCACCCACAAAAAGATAGCCGTTCGGCAATGACATCGATAGTATTCGCGCGGTACCAAGTGGGCGCTTTTCTTCGCTGGGGTGCTGCAAAATGACTAATTGTGTGTCACAGTGAACGGGGTTAATCCACTGACAAATACAAGCGCGCTTAGCTTTTAGGCACTTGGGACAATATCGAGATATGGACACTTCTTTCGTCATAAAACTTTTACTGTTTTCTCTACTCTGCGCACTACTGCAAATTCCGAGCTTACAATCCCTCGTAGAATGGAACAAGCTAGCAATACATGCCGGTCAATGGTGGCGGATAATATCAGGAAACTTTTCACATACCAACTTAGCTCACCTTGCAATGAACCTCGCTGGACTCTGGGTTATTTGCTACCT
>ASHK01000153.1 GCA_000695745.1 Vibrio madracius
CGGCTTTGGAGCGGTGCTCGTGAAGTGTATTTGATCGACGAGCCAATGGCGGCAGCGATTGGTGCAGGCCTACGCGTCTCTGAACCAACGGGTTCAATGGTGGTCGATATTGGCGGCGGTACCACAGAAGTGGCAGTAATCTCACTAAATGGTGTGGTTTACTCTTCTTCAGTACGTATCGGTGGCGATCGTTTTGATGAAGCTATCATCAACTATGTACGTCGTAACTACGGCAGTTTGATCGGTGAAGCGACCGCTGAGAAGATCAAGCATGAGATTGGTTCTGCGTATCCTGGCGATACGGTAGAAGAGATTGAAGTACGTGGTCGTAACCTTGCTGAAGGTGTGCCTCGTAGCTTTAGCTTAAACTCGAATGAAATTCTAGAAGCGCTACAAGAGCCATTAACGGGTATTGTATCGGCAGTGATGGTTGCCCTTGAGCAATGTCCACCAGAGCTAGCTTCTGACATTTCTGAAAACGGCATGGTATTGACCGGTGGCGGTGCATTGCTTCGCGATCTCGACCGTTTACTGACAGAAGAGACCGGTATTCCAGTTGTTATCGCTGAAGATCCCCTAACATGTGTGGCTCGTGGTGGCGGTAAAGCTCTAGAAATGATCGACATGCACGGTGGCGATCTATTTACAGAAGAATAATGGTTTCACTCTAGTTTTGGTGTGGCACTGAAACTAGAGTCCACATCAGGATTATGAGTACATGAAACCAATATTTGGTCGAGGTCCTTCTTTACAACTTCGGTTATTTCTTGCTGTTACTTTATCAGCCGGCTTAATGCTGGCTGATAGTCGTTTAGATACATTCTCACATTTCCGTTACTTGTTGAATAGTGCTGTAGCACCGATTCAATATGCAGCAAACCTCCCCCGTTCTATGTTTGATGGCGTTTATGAAAGGCTGAATACTCGGCAAGGTCTGGCTGAGCAAAATGTCAATTTAAAACGCGAAGTCTTGCGTCTCAAAAGTGACTTGATTTTGCTCGATCAATATCGCGAAGAGAACCAGCGTTTTCGTGAGTTGTTGGGTTCATCTTTCGTCCGAGATGAAAAAAAGATGGTTACTGAGGTGATGGCTGTTGATACGTCGCATATCGTCATCAGGTTGTGATTGATAAAGGTCGTATTGATGGTGTCTATGAAGGTCAACCCGTTATCAATGAAAGTGGTATCGTTGGCCAAGTAACGTTTGTTGGGGCTCACAACAGCCGCATTATGTTGTTAACGGACTCGAATAGTGCAATACCAGTCCAGGTTATACGCAATGATATTCGTGTAATAGCTTCTGGTAATGGAACGGTTGATGAGATCCAGTTAGAGCATATCCCGACCAGCACCGATATTCAGACGGATGATTTACTGGTGACATCAGGACTTGGTGGCATCTATCCAGAGGGCTACCCTGTTGCTCATGTGAAGTCGGTACAGAGAGATAATCGACGCGAATTCGCCAGCATTATTGCTGAGCCTGTTGTTGATTTTGATCGATTACGATACTTGCTGTTGATTTGGCCAAGTAACGATAGGCAGCAACAAGCTGTTGAAGAAACGCTGAATGCGCAATAAAGGATTCTCATACTATTATGGCGAATAGTTCATTTCGTAGTCACATGGTGATCAGTGTATCACTATTGTTGGCGCTCGTTTTGCAAACCATACCTTGGCCGGGCGTGCTAGACTTCGTAAGACCATCGTGGTTATTTCTAGTCTTAGGCTACTGGGTGTTAGCGTTACCGCATCGCGTGAATGTAGGTACTGCGTTAATCGTTGGGTTAACGTGGGATTTGCTCGTAGGCTCAACGCTCGGTATTCGTGGCATGATGATGTCAATCGTTATCTACATTGTTGCGCTTAACTTCCTAGTGCTTCGAAATATGGCACTTTGGCAACAGGCCACCATTATGGCCTTGATATCTATG
>ASHK01000154.1 GCA_000695745.1 Vibrio madracius
ACATTAACTGCCTTTTAATTATTGTTCAGAAACTATAGCTAATAGATGAAGGGTTTAGGTCTAGACATGGGGGTAACAGGACGTTATTAACTCATTACTCAAAAATGAGACATAATCATACGCACGTTTAATCTACCCAAAAAGTAGCATTTTAACCTAGGGGCGACTGGCTTATTATCCGCGCGGTTAATTCATTGATAGGTTGTCTATGTCCGTTAAGCCAAGCCTCGCGGATGCGACTTTACAGCTGATTGCTGATGTAAAAAGTCAATTACCGCTTTATTCTGAGGACACGTTCATCTGTGGCCCCGATAATTCTTGTATCGGCTGCCCGAAGAAACTCATGGAATTAGTGGAAACGGAAGTCAGTTATTGGGAATCGGCATTATCACGTGGAATTGTCCCCAACTTTGAAGAGCTCAGAAGATTTGGCAAACTGTGCTCTAGTGTAAGACGAGGACTGGTTCGAAACGGTCTGGTTAGTTGACCACTCTCACTTGTCTTGCTCAATGGTTTTGTCACACGGATGTGAATGTCACCTTCGCGCCTTTTTATTGATTTTCTCTCCCCCTCTCCACTGACAAATAAAATACCAACATCTTGAAATTAAATATCTTGTTTTCCGGTCTTGTGCTTTGAACCGATATTTTTTGGTTGACCTCAATAGATAGCCTCAAGACTATTGATTATCATGCCTCAACCTTTAGTATCAATTATTAACAACAAGGCAAGGTTCGCCACAAACAGCATAAAATGGATAACATAATGAATAATAAGATGTTCAAATCTGCAGTGCTTTCTACTCTCGCAATGACGGTCTCCTCATGGTCAACCGTTGTCTCCAGCGAAACATTTGACAACACTCAATGGAATTCCGTATTAGAACAAGCCAATGGACAAACCGTGTACTTCCACGCTTGGGGGGGAGTCAAGAAATTAACCGCTACCTTCAATGGGCGGGGAAGGAACTGAAAGATCAATACGGCGTCAATTTTAACCATGTTAAAGTGACAGATATTGCCGAAACTGGCTCTCGCTTACTCGCAGAAAAAGCCGCTGGAAAACATAACGGTGGCAGTGTCGACATGGTATGGATCAATGGTGAAAACTTTAAGTCCATGAAAGACAATGCCTTACTTTACGGACCTTTTGTTTCCAACTTGCCGAATTGGCAATATGTCGATAAGTCCCTCCCTGTTGACAGCGATTTTTCAGAACCACCGAAGGACTTGAAGCCCTTGGGGAGTAGGTCAACTCGTGTTCATCCACGACACGCAAGCTCTCAATAACCCTCCAATGTCTTACATGGAAATGCTTAATTACGCTAAAGCATTCCCAAATAAACTCAGTTACCCTAAACCGCCGGAGTTTCATGGTACGAGCTTCTTAAAATCTCTGTTAATCGATCTGACAAAGAACGACCCAGCTCTTGCAAAACCGGTATCAGACGCTGATTTTCAGGCGTCACTAAACCTCTTTGGGACTATCTCGATGAGTTTCACAAGGTTGCATGGCGAGGCGGGAAACAATTCCCTGCTGGCACTGCTGAAACCATACAGCTACTCGACGATGGTCAAATTGACCTCGCGATTACTTTCAACCCAAACGCGGTCTACTCTGCTCAAGCAAATGGTAACCTAAGCGATACCACTACCGCCTACGCCATGGATAGTGGCGCATTATCTAACATCCACTTTCTGGCAATCCCTTGGAATGCCAATGCTAAAGCTGGGCGCTTGTAGCCATTAACTTTCTGTTGAGTCCAGAAGCGCAATCGCGCAAAGGTGATATTTCAATTTGGGGGGATCCTTCGGTACTGAATAAACAATACCTGACGGGCAGCGCAGCAAAAACTCAGCAATTTAAGTCGGTTGCCGAGCCTCATCCAAGTTGGCAAAGTGCACTTGAGCAAGAATGGCTTAAGCGCTACGGCAGCTAACCACTGACGAGATAGAGAAGATTATGCTTAGACTGTTGTACGTCTGTTTAGTCGT
>ASHK01000155.1 GCA_000695745.1 Vibrio madracius
AGTCACAAAACATCGTCGGTATCGCTGACATTGATACTCGTAAACTGACTCGTATTCTTCGTGAAAAAGGTGCTCAGAACGGTTGTATCGTGGCAGGCGACAATCTAGATGAAGCTTTAGCACTGGCTAAAGCAAAAGAATTCCCTGGCTTGAAAGGTATGGATCTTGCGAAAGAGGTTACAACAAAAGAAACGTATCAATGGAAACAGGGTTCGTGGACGCTTGAGGGTGGACTTCCTGAAGCGAAAGACGACAGTGAATTGCCATATCATGTTGTTGCCTACGACTTCGGTGCAAAACGTAACATTCTGCGTATGCTCGTTGACCGCGGCTGCCGCCTAACCGTGGTGCCTGCACAAACTTCAGCAGAAGAAGTGCTGGCACTTAACCCAGATGGTGTTTTCCTATCAAATGGCCCTGGTGACCCAGCACCTTGTACATATGCTATCGAAGCAACAAAAGTGTTCTTAGATAATGGACTGCCGATTTTCGGTATCTGTCTTGGTCACCAAATCTTGGCTCTAGCGTCTGGTGCACAAACCGTAAAAATGAAGTTTGGTCACCACGGAGCGAACCACCCAGTTAAAGATCTAGACCGTAATGTTGTGATGATCACATCACAAAACCACGGTTTTGCGGCTGACGAAGCGACGCTACCAGAAAATCTACGTGCGACGCATAAATCTTTATTTGACGGCACGCTACAAGGTATTCACCGCACAGATAAGCCGGCATTTAGCTTCCAAGGTCACCCTGAAGCAAGCCCAGGTCCACACGATGCTGCACCATTGTTTGACCACTTCATTGAACTGATTAAAAAACACAAAGCGTAATTCGGAGTAGTTGAGAATGCCAAAACGTACTGACATTAAAAGTATTCTAATTCTTGGTGCTGGCCCAATTGTTATCGGTCAGGCTTGTGAATTTGACTATTCTGGCGCACAAGCGTGTAAAGCGCTACGCGAAGAAGGTTACCGAGTTATCCTTGTGAACTCGAACCCAGCGACCATCATGACTGACCCTGATATGGCAGATGCAACGTACATCGAGCCTATTCAATGGGAAGTGGTGCGTAAAATCATCGAAAAAGAGCGTCCAGATGCTGTACTCCCAACAATGGGCGGTCAAACAGCACTGAACTGTGCACTTGACCTAGAAAAGCATGGTGTTCTTGAAGAGTTCGGTGTGGAAATGATTGGCGCAACGGCTGATGCGATTGATAAAGCAGAAGACCGTTCTCGCTTCGACAAAGCGATGAAGTCAATCGGCCTAGAGTGCCCGCGTGCTGATACTGCTAAAACCATGGAAGAAGCTTATGGCGTTCTTGAGATGGTGGTTTCCCTTGTATCATTCGTCCTTCTTTCACTATGGGTGGTACCGGTGGTGGTATCGCATATAACAAAGAAGAATTCGAAGAAATCTGTCGCCGTGGTTTAGACCTTTCTCCAACTAACGAGCTTCTCATCGATGAATCTCTTATCGGCTGGAAAGAGTACGAGATGGAAGTGGTTCGTGATAAAGCGGACAACTGTATCATCGTATGTGCGATTGAAAACTTTGACCCAATGGGCATCCACACGGGTGACTCAATCACGGTTGCACCAGCGCAAACACTAACAGACAAAGAATACCAGCTAATGCGTAACGCTTCTCTAGCGGTACTGCGCGAGATTGGCGTTGAAACTGGTGGTTCTAACGTACAGTTTGGTATCAACCCGAAAGATGGCCGTATGGTTATCATCGAGATGAACCCACGTGTATCTCGTTCTTCTGCGCTAGCGTCTAAAGCAACAGGTTTCCCAATCGCGAAGATTGCTGCGAAACTGGCCGTTGGCTTCACGCTGGATGAGCTAATGAACGACATCACGGGCGGTGCTACTCCTGCATCGTTCGAACCAACTATCGACTACGTAGTAACTAAGATTCCTCGCTTTAACTTCGAGAAATTTGCTGGCGCTAACGACCGTCTAACAACACAGATGAAGTCTGTTGGCGAGGTAATGGCGATTGGTCGTAACCAACAAGAGTCGTTACAAAAAGCCCTTCGTGGTCTAGAAGTTGGCGCGACTGGTTTTGACGAAATGGTTGACCTAGATGCACCAGATGCACTGTCTAAAATCCGCCATGAGCTGAAAGAAGCGGGTGCAGAGCGTATTTGGTATATTGCTGATGCATTCCGTGCTGGCCTGTCTGTGGATGGTGTTTTCAACCTAACGCAAATCGACCGTTGGTTCCTAGTTCAAATCGAAGAGATTGTGAAACTAGAGCAAGAATTACGAGCAAAAGGTTTTGCTGGTCTTGATAAGCAAGAGTTGAATAAGCTGAAGCGTAAAGGCTTTGCTGATGCACGTTTATCTAAGATTCTAGGTGTTGCGGAAAGCGAAATTCGTCGTCTACGTGACCAATATGATATCCACCCAGTGTACAAGCGCGTGGATACCTGTGCGGCTGAGTTCTCTTCTGATACCGCTTACATGTACTCTTCTTATGATGATGAGTGTGAAGCGAATCCAACAGATAAAGAAAAAATCATGATTTTGGGCGGCGGTCCGAACCGTATCGGTCAAGGTATTGAGTTTGATTACTGTTGCGTACACGCATCACTAGCACTTCGCGAAGATGGTTACGAGACCATCATGGTGAACTGTAATCCAGAAACGGTTTCAACGGACTACGATACTTCTGACCGTCTGTACTTCGAACCAGTCACTCTGGAAGATGTATTAGCTATCGCTCGTGTAGAGAAGCCAAAAGGCGTCATCGTTCAGTACGGTGGTCAAACGCCACTGAAATTGGCTCGCGCTCTGGAAGCTGCGGGTGTACCAATCATTGGTACTAGCCCAGATGCAATCGACCGTGCAGAAGACCGTGAGCGTTTCCAAGTTGCAGTAGACCGTCTTGGTCTTCTACAGCCAGAAAACGCAACCGTCACCACGATGGAGCAAGCGGTAGAGAAATCTCGTGAGATCGGTTACCCATTGGTTGTACGTCCATCATATGTACTTGGTGGTCGCGCAATGGAAATCGTTTATGACGAGCAAGACCTTCGTCGCTACTTCAACGAAGCGGTGAGCGTTTCGAACGAGTCTCCAGTACTGCTAGATAGCTTCCTAGACGACGCGGTTGAAGTGGATATCGATGCACTATGTGACGGTGAGCGTGTCGTTATCGGCGGTATTATGGAGCATATCGAGCAAGCTGGTGTTCACTCAGGTGATTCTGCATGTTCTCTTCCTGCTTACACGCTAAGCCAAGAAATCCAAGACACCATGCGCGAGCAAGTTGAAAAACTGGCGTTCGAACTAGGTGTTCGCGGCCTAATGAACACGCAATTTGCAGTGAAAGACAACAAGGTTTACTTGATTGAAGTTAACCCACGTGCAGCGCGTACCGTTCCGTTTGTATCGAAAGCAACAGGTGCGCCTATTGCCAAGATCGCAGCACGTATAATGGCTGGTCAATCTCTAGAGTCTCAGGCTTTACCAAAGAGATTATTCCTCCTTACTACTCAGTGAAAGAAGTGGTATTGCCATTCAACAAGTTCCCAGGCGTGGATCCACTATTAGGCCCAGAAATGCGCTCTACTGGTGAAGTAATGGGTGTTGGTGCAACGTTTGCTGAAGCGTATGCGAAAGCAGAGCTAGGTTGTGGCAACGTGTATCCTGAAGGTGGTCGTGCGTTACTGTCTGTTCGTGAAGGTGATAAAGAGCGCGTGGTTGACCTAGCTTCTAAGCTGACTAAGCTTGGCTACCAGCTCGATGCGACACATGGCACGGCGGTAATCTTAGGTGAAGCGGGTATCAACCCTCGTCTTGTTAACAAGGTACACGAAGGTCGTCCACACATCCTAGACCGTATCAAGAACAACGAGTACACCTACATCGTGAACACGGCAGCAGGTCGTCAAGCGATTGAAGACTCAAAAGTTCTACGTCGCGGTGCACTAGCTGAAAAAGTGAACTACACCACAACGCTAAATGCAGCGTTTGCGACCTGTATGGCACATACCGCTGATGCGAAATCGACAGTGACGTCAGTTCAAGAACTGCACGCACAAATGAAAAACGCGTAATAGATAACACTAAGAAGCAGGTCTCGCACCTGACTTTTAGACAACCTCATTGCCCGCTCATTCGAGCGGGCTTTTTTATTTCGACTTTAATCAATTCCTAATGGGAATAGGTTTCTATCCTTGCTTTCGCTAGTGTTCATTTTGTTACTTAGTAAAATCACAACATTAATGATATTTGAGAGTATGTAATGGATGTTTCGATAGATATTCTTGCCTTATTGTTTTTTGTGGCAGGATTGGCGGGATTTATTGACGCTATGGCCGGAGGCGGTGGTTTGTTAACGTTGCCTGCACTGTTGTCTGCTGGGGTTCCTCCGACTCAAGCCTTGGCAACAAACAAGCTGCAAAGTTCATTCGGTAGCTTTTCAGCAACGTGGTATTTTGTGCGCAATGGCATTGTTGATCTCAAGGAAATGCGGCTTGCTATCTTGTGTACTTTTATTGGCTCTGCTGTGGGTGCTGAGTTGGTGCAGCATATCGATGCAGGGATACTCACTAGCTTGATTCCAGTGTTATTGCTTGGGATTTCTTGTTACTTTTTATTCGCACCACAAGCGGGAGAGGGAGGAGGCAAGCCCAAAATGTCGGAAACCTTTTTGCTTTCTCGGTAGGTACTGGGGTGGGGTTTTACGACGGGTTCTTTGGGCCGGGGACCGGGTCTATCTTTACTATCTGCTTTGTCGCGATTGCCAACTCTCGATCGTTCATGCGACAGCAAAGACCAAAGTACTTAACTTTACGTCTAACCTAGCGGCACTCATTTTCTTCGTTATTGCCGGGTTACCGATTTGGGAAATAGGTTTAGTAATGGCTGTTGGTGGCTTTTTAGGTGCCAGAATGGGGGCGAAAGTAGTTGTTTCTAAAGGAAAGAAATTTATTCGGCCATTGGTGGTGGTTATGTCGATGATAATGGCATTGAAGCTACTTTGGGAACAGCATCCTCAATGGTTTCAATCACTGTTCTAACTCGTTTGATCTTGAGCGCTGAGGGACGATAAACAACGTGTACTGGGCGCGTGAGGGTGGAAAGAAATTCGAAGTCAAAACAAAGCCCTTCATCAATATGGAGGGTTTTTATTATCGATAAAGGTACCAAGGCGGCTGTCGTTCCCTTTATGGCTAGTTGTGCCGCTGCGGTGTACGAGTCCATCTGCATACAAGGCGTAATGCCAACTTGTTGTAGCAGACCCGCTTGATAGGTATTGGCTGGGTTGTTGAGATCGTTAGTGATAAGTGTCTTGGGTGGAGCGATTAGTGGCAGTTGGCTCACGACTCGGAAAGGCTCATCAAAGAGATGGTCGTATGTAGACCAAGGCGACTATTAAGGTGCCCAGCACAAAGGCCAATCGCGGCATCTCCTGCTTTGACGTGCTCAAGAATACGTGGCGTATGGTTCGTCGTGATAGTAAGAGAGGAATCGTTTCTCAGTAAGGTTGGAAAAACTTCACTGAGATAGCCTGCAACGAGAGTTTCTGAACAATCAATTCGAATAACTGTTTGATCATCAAATATTTGCTCTTCAGATAACAGTCCGCGCAGTTCATGCAGACTCGGACCAACACGTTCAATCAGTGACAGTGCATCAGGAGTGAGCTTTATCAGCCGGCCTTCTGGTTCGATCAGCTGTTTACCCAGTTTTCGTTCTAGATTGGCGATACGCTTACTAACGGCTGATTGGCTAATATACAGCTTACTTCCAGTACGACTCATGGTTTTCTCTTGCGAGAGAACCAATAATGTCTCAATCCCTTCTAATAGCATAAACTCTGATGAAAATATGGAATAGATGACATTATTCTAGCACGGATTGATGACAAAATTGATGGACCAAATTGGCGATTCGATAACCAAAGTAATGCGCAGTCTCTAGGTCATTAGGATGAACCTGCTCCTTCTCATCGTAACTGGCCACTAGACCAATAGAAGAACCCGTGCGATTTAGCTCGTTGTTGTCGGTATGTTTGGACACATCTAACCCAGCCCAAATCATCCCGTGCTGGCAAGCTAGGGTAAAGAATCCGAGCAGCGTTTGTTGCTGCTCACCATTAAGGCTACCACCCATGGTAAACCCTGCGGCAATTTTATTACGCCAATTCAGTTGGACATACTCATCACTACTGGCATCCATAAATGTCTTAAATTGGGCACTGGCAGAACCATGTAGGTGGGACTTCCGAAGATAATAGCATCGAAATGTTTGAGTGATGATAAGAGCTCATCATTGACGTAGCGTCCGCCTTTAATATCCCGACTCTCAATCTCAAACAGACGGGCATTACATGACGTCGACTCGATACCAGTTTGGATAGTCTTGGCAAGCGTTCGCGTTGCTCCCCCTTTGGAGAAGTAAACAATGGCGATGTTTGACATACTGAGCCCTTGTTAACGTTGCGTGAGTTCAATTCGATAGTATTCATCGCCTTCATCTTTAATAAAGTCGAGAAAGTGATGAATGCTACCCAGTTCGTCTTCTACATAATGGGAGACATAGAGTAGTTGACTCAGATTCTCTTTAGCAATCATATCGAGGGCATTCATCACTAGCTTACGCCCCAGAAAATCGAGTCCTTGATAGGGTTCATCTAAGATAAGAATTGTGGGCTGCTTAATGATGGCTCTAGCAATCAAGAGTAGCCTCTGCTGGCTATATTCAAGCGACTTAAAAGAGCGATCGTGTAAGTGCTCCATATGAAGTAATGTTAGCCATTCTTTTGCCGTGTCGATCTGCTTTTGGCTGGGTTTATCATACAGTCCGATAGAATCGAAAAAGCCTGATAGCAAGACTTCCAATGCGCTGCAACTGACGCGATATTGTAAGTGAAGTGCCGATGAGACCATGCCTGTGTGCTGCTTGATGTCCCAAACGGTCTCGCCGCTGCCGCGCTTCATGCCGTAAATTTGAATATCGTTGCTATAACATTGCGGATGATCGCCAAAAATCATACCGAGCAAGGTACTTTTTCCACAGCCGTTTGGTCCGCGAACTTGCCAGTGTTCACCATTGTTAATCTGCCAGTTTACCCCAGAGAATATTTTTTGATCGACGTACTCTACGTGGCCATCGGTGATCTTCACCAAAGGATCTGGAAATTTCGATTGATACTGATGCTTGCGAATCAATGAAAGCCACTGTTCACTCTGCTCTGAAGATTGAGCCAATAGCTGTGAAATCACAGGATGATTGCGCCATTGTTGGTAGCTTAGCTGCTCGGTTAGTAAGCCATCTTCAAACATGGCCACATGATCAACCCAAGTAGGAATTTCATCTTCTCTTGAGGTGATCACCACTAACTGGATATGCAGGGACAGATCTCGAAGGTAGTCGGCAAGCATTTTGCGATGTAATGTGTCTAGCCCGACAAAGGGCTCGTCTAAAATGAGTAGTTTAGGCGATGTTGCCAATGCTCTGGCTAACATGACACGACGGGTTTCTCCGGTAGAGAGTTGCTTAAAACCTCGATCTTTTAAGTGCAAAAGATCCAGTTCTTGAATCAACTGCTCTGTAACGGCCTCGTTGCTGGCAAACTCGGAGATCAGTTGCTCTACTGTGCGCCCAAAATCGATTCTATCCATAAAATCGGTATCGTCATTAGCATTTTCGAGTTCCAGTAAGCGTTGCTGCTCCGCTAAAGAAACTTGTGCGACTCCGCTTTGTAAGCCAAGAATGTTTCCTTCTTTCGGGACGATTTCTTGGCACAATACATCACCTAATAATGAGCCGACATTGCCTTGAGTTTCAAACACGGCCCAATGCTCGCCAGCTTGTATGCGCCAATCTGGAATAGAGAGAGAACCAGAGTGGTCCAAAAAAACGTGATTAAAGGTAACATCCATAGACTTTTCCCTGTCATTGGTCTGAGAGACGATGAATGAACCAACATACTAAAGCGAAAGGGAAAATGAAGTGTAAAGACAGAGATTGTTATCTCTGGTCTTTAGAAAGCTAAGATCATTTATCTAAAGCAAAGGTTGGCAACGATAAGTTCCAACGGATAGCGCCAAGTCGGATAACGAGCGTTGCGATGATACAACACAAGAAAGCAACTTCGGAAGAGGCACCAAACAGCAAAGCTGATGTATGGAAGACGCCACCAATAATACATGCAGTAGCGTAAACTTCACGACGCAGGACCATAGGCACTTCCCGAGCAAGGACGTCGCGTATAATGCCGCCCCCGCAACCGGTAATCACCCCCATGATGACCGCGACCATATAAGAGTCTTGAAACAGCATTGATTTCTCGACCCCGATACCGACAAATACCGCAAGACCAACAGCATCACACACGGCAACACATACCAAGGAAGTCGACGTGGATGACGAACTAGTAGCATGGTCAAAATACAGGTGATGAAAATGACCCAAAGGTAAGTGTTGTCGGTGATCCAGAAAACTGGCGTTGCACCAAGGGCCATATCGCGAATTGTACCGCCACCTATGGCAGTGACGCTACCAAGTACCATTACACCAAAAGGATCCATCCTAAGTCTTCCCGCGAGTATCACTCCTGATATCGCAAACACTGCCGTACCAAATAAGTCGACCAAATAGAGCATGGAGTCCACAGCTAGTTTCTCACTGAAGCATTAAAGGAAAGATCGCCAATTTTACGGGATTTAACGATTGCGCCTAGCGGTTCTTAGCTGAATGTGATCAATCTCTCAATTATTGTTGGGTTCTTACCTGATCAAGATACTGACAGACCTGTTGTATGGCAAGAAGCGTTCTTGGAGTAGGTCTGTTAAGCCAATCTGAGGTCAAAGACCAGATATGATGTTGGCTAACCGCAGGTAGTTCCTGCTGCCAATGTTGCCACATAGTGCCATTCTTTATCGCATGTTCTGAAGTAAAGATGGCTTGAGGTTGACGAACAATGACTTGTTCAGGGCTGACTTGTGGGTAAGGTGCTTTGCTATCGGCAAAAATGTTTTTACCGCCGCAAAATTCAAACACCTCACTCGGCCAACTGCCTTGAGCTAAGGTGATAATTGGTTTTTCACTGAGCTGGTAAAAGTAGCGAACGGGGTTTCAGTATCATACTTTTGCTTTAGCTGCGCTAATCCGTGGCGAAATTGTTGAGCTGCATTGAGGCCAATGGACGGGTCATCGGCATATTGGCTTAACTTTTCAATATTAGAGGCGATATCATCAAGAGTTTTGGTTTGCGAATAGAACAGGTTAAAGCCCAGCTTTTCCAATTTTTCCACCTCACGCGCAGGATTTCCAGCAGGCCAGACAAGAATGAGATCGGGCTGCATAGCCACGATACGTTCCAACTTAATACCTTGGTAATTGGCAACGCGTTCTAACTTTTTCGCTTGCTCGGGATAGTCACTGTATTCACTGACCGCGATAATTTTATCGCCAAGTCCAGCAGCATAAGCCAGTTCTGTAGTATGAGGCGCTAAACTGATAATACGTTTTGTGTCCGCTAGGGCTTGGTGTGTCGCAAAAAAAGTAATGACAAGTATCAGCCAATTCTTCATGAAATTAGAAACCTTTATGAATGTTGAACATGACCAGGCTTTGTATGACTA
>ASHK01000156.1 GCA_000695745.1 Vibrio madracius
TTCAACAATAGCACGTTGATCATTTGAAGCTTTCGTCACCACATCCGCACAGTTTTTCAATTTTTCCGTCGCATTATTCACTGCAATGCCAAGTCCTGCACATTGCAACATGGATACATCGTTGTCGTTATCGCCGATCGCCACAACATCCTTAAGATCAATGCCTAACGAAGTGGCTAAACGAGAGAGCATCATACCTTTACTATTGCCTTTCTTGTTAAAGCCAATACGGTTAAACCAGGATTGTTCGTAGCTGAAATTATTATTAATAAGGGGATTAGAAATAAAGGTATCAATATCATTTGGACTACCTTCTGTTACGAACGTCCAGACATGCTCGCAATGGCTCAGTGCGCTCGCGAAATCAGTAACACGTTCTATTTTGGGTCGTATGTGCGGTTCGAGCGTCGCGCCCCATGTTTCCAATTTTGAGATGTAATTGGCAGGATGTTGATGGCATAGCAGGATCTTGTCGTCGGCATAAGCAATCAGATCAAGAGACTTGGAATGAGAAACAAAATACGCCGCTTGCTGTTTGTCGATAGTTCTGCAAAAGAGATCTGTTGGTTATCGAACTGGTAGACATATGAGCCATTGCAACAGATGGACGGAGTGGTCAATTGCAGTAGTTGATGATAATAGGCAACGGTGGTGTGGTGGCGGCCAGTCGTTAAGATGATGTGTGTTGTTGCCGCAACGGAGCGAATTATTTGCTGAGTTTGGGTATCGATTTCCCCTTGTGAGTTGAGTAGCGTTCCATCGAGATCAATGGCGATGAGTTTATACTTCATGTTGCACCTCAACTTGATGAGGTTGCAAACCAATCGCTGTTGCGGCATTGATTAATGCGTTCATCGTCACGAACACGCGGGGAGTGAGATCTCGCCCTGTTTCTAAGAAGCTGTTAACTCCCCATTTTGAGCTTATGATGAGCAGATAATAGCCCCTAGCGGTGGGCGGCTTAAGCGCAATAGCACCTTCAATATCGCCTTTTGCAAAAATGGTGTTTAAATTCCTTTAGCAACATTCAGATATTCCTTTCTTTAGACAAAAAARGGGGCGAATATCGCCCCCGGTTCGCTTTATAAGAATGCTCTGTATGGAAGCTCTGGTTCGTTTTTAAAGATATCTTTGAAGCCACGGAAGTGCTGGTAGTGCATACGACCTTTATCCGTTGGGTAAGTGTATTTACCACCAACTTGCCAGAAGAAAGGTGCGAAACTGTACTGAAGACGGTCTTTCTTCATATTCCAGAGCACTTCGATTTCTCTAGGATCGTTTTGGAAGTTGGCCCAAATATCGTGGTGGAATGGCATGACGACTTCACAATCTAAAGATTCAGCGGCACGTAGAATGTCAGATGACGTCATTTTATCCGTGACACCGCGAGGGTTTTCACCATAAGACAGCAATGCCACGTCAATTTGGTATTCGTTACCGTGTGCAGCGTAGTAGTTTGAATAATGAGAATCACCGGAGTGATAAACGCTACCACCAGAGGTCTCAATTAAGTAGTTTACAGCGCGCTTATCCATACCATCTAGGATCTCTTTGTCGTACGAAGAAGTGCCTTCTGGCAGAGTCACGAGAGCGGTACGGTCAAATGAGTCGAGAACGCGGATCTTCATGTCTCCAACCTCAAGAACGTCGCCTACTTTTGCCACGACGCAACGATCTTCAGGCACGCCCCAGCCCATCCATAGATCGACACATGCTTGAGGACCTATGAATTTAACATGATCGCCACAGTTCTGTAGTACGGCTGCTGCAACATTGACGTCAATGTGATCGGCATGATCGTGGGAGGCCATAACCGCGTCGATATCTTTGATTGCAAACGGGTCAAGTGGGAAAATCGCTGTACGAAGGTTTGGTTGCAGTGCTTCAACACCACCCATGCGCATCATCTGGTGCTGGTTTTTCATAAACTGGTTCTTTTGTGTCTTTTTACCAGTACCACACCAAAAATCGATACTAATATTAGTATTGCCTTCACTCTTAAGCCAAATACCCGTGCAGCCTAACCACCACATGGAGAATGTGTTTGGTTCCACGACAGTATTTTCAATCTCTTCATTTAGCCAAGTACCCCACTCAGGGAACGTGCTTAAAATCCATGATTCACGAGTGATTTCATTTACTTTGCTCATAACAATACCTTTTATTTCAATAAATTGGTCAAATTTTGGATGTAGGGTGCCTAGCGCCTCTTTTTGCAAAGAGACACTTGGTTATTTTTTGAACTGGTCAGTTACTTATTTATTTATACGAGCAGGACTTCTGTGCCGTTATTTCTTATGGCTTCTATCACTGCTGGGTTGGCGTCTTTGCCGGTAATCAAAATATCTATTTTGTCTGCTGGGCAGAAAAGCATGCCTGTGCGATTGCCTATTTTCGAGCTATCCACCACAACAACCAGTTTGTCGATCTGTTCTACCATTTGCTGTTCAGATACTGCGGTTAACATATCTGCTTTGTACAAACCGTTTTCAGTGAGTCCTTTACCACTGGTAAACATCCAGTGGCCGGCGTAGCCGCCCAAAGAGTTTGGGGACGGATTCAGAAAAATATTCTGTGCTTTGTTGTATTGCCCGCCAATAATAATGACATCTTCATGATCTTCATTGATCAAATAGCTAGCGAGTGGAAAATAGTTCGTTACTATTTGGACATCTTGCTGACAAAGCTCTTGTCCTAAAAGGAAAGCGGTTGAGCCACAGTTAATCACAACGCTATCGCCGGGCTCGCATAAAGATGCCGCCTTCACCGCGATGCGTGATTTTTCGTGGTAATGATCGGTAGTATCAATATTGAGAGGACTCCAAGCCTTACGCTTGACCTCAATACGTTCTGCACCATTTCTTACTTTCTTTAGTTTACCTAGCTCATCTAATTTTGCGATATCGCGCCTAGCCGTCGCAGGAGAGACATCGAAGTTTTCGATGATATGAGCCACGTTGATGACTCGTTTTTCATCGAGAAGAGACAAGATCCCATCATGTCTTTGTAATTCATTCATGGTTATCACCTTAATTTGTCATCAAGTGATTACTTGGTGATTATTTTTGATTTGTAATGATTCTATTTTGCTCATGGCTGACTGTCAAATTCTCTCGCCATAAAAATGAGAAGTTCGTCACTAATTTTTGATAAGTGATTGAAAAATATAAACAAATGCTTTCTGTGTGTGATCGTCTTGGCAAAAATAGAGTTTGTAATACGTAAAAATTGATAAAAATCAAAGTAATCATAAATGAGCATTGAATGATTACTTGTGATTGGTAATGTTTATGTGGTGAGCAACTACTGAACAGAACATCAGTGAACGACACGGACAATCTCTGACCTACACATAAATATAAAACATGACCAAGGGGCAAGAATATGGAGTTTCTATACGACATCTTCTACATATTTTACAGTCAAGTAATGACCAAAGCGCCGCTACTATTGGGCTTAGTAACCTGTATTGGTTACTGGCTACTCAGACGTGACGCTACCACCATCATCAAAGGGACTATCAAAACTATCGTCGGCTTCATGCTGGTACAAGTAGGTGCTGGTACTCTCGTTTCAGGTTTTAAACCTGTTATTGAAAAACTCTCTGAATTCCACGGGCTCACTGGCTCAGTCATTGACCCATACACTTCAATGATGGCGACAATGGAAACCATGGGTGACAATTACTCATGGGTAGCTATGCCGTTCTTTTGGCTCTCGGCATCAACATCTTATTGGTTCTTTTCCGCCGTTATACCGGTATTCGTACCATCATGCTCACGGGACATATCATGTTCCAGCAAGCAGGTCTGATTGCCGTGTTCTACTTTGTGCTTGGCGCAAGTATGTGGGAAACGATCATCTATTCAGCAATTCTAATGGCATTATATTGGGGTATCTCCGCCAATATCATGTTTAAGCCAACCGAAGCCGTTACAGGGGGGGCTGGATTCTCAATTGGTCACCAACAACAAGTTGCGTCTTGGATCGCGACCAAAGTGGCACCGAAACTAGGTGACAAAAATGACAGCGTTGACCAACTAGAGCTGCCTAAATGGTTGCACATTTTCCATGACAGCATTGCGGCGACGCGATCGTGATGACGGTTTTCTTCGGTATTATCCTTCTGTCATTCGGCTTAGATAACCTGCAAACCATGGCTGGAAGTACGCACTGGACTATTTACATTCTTGAGACCGGTCTTAAGTTTGCGGTAGCAATTCAAGTTATCGTCGCCGGTGTTCGTATGTTCGTTGCTGAACTGTCTGAAGCCTTCAAAGGTATCTCTGAACGTGTTATTCCAAATGCAGTATTAGCTATTGATTGTGCGGCGATCTACGCATTCTCTCCAAATGCAATGGTATTTGGTTTCATGTGGGG
>ASHK01000157.1 GCA_000695745.1 Vibrio madracius
ATTGAAAAAGCGAAGCAAAAAGGCATCGAAGCATTTGGTCCATTCCCTGGGGACACGACGATGTGGGTAGTAGAGAAAGAATCGATGAACTCGATTGTTTCTATGTACCACGACCAGGGTGCGACAGCGCTGAAAATGATGGGCTTTGACCGCGGCGTAACGGTTCAAGGCGGTATTCCAATTCCAATCGCCACCGCAAACCACGGCTCGGCCTTTGACATTTACGGCAAGAATGTTGCCTCTACGCCAGCAATGGAAAACGCATTGAAGCTGACCACAAGAATGGCGACTAGTTATCAACTAAAACAACAATAAATCAAATGGTGAACCCCATGAGAAAGCCAAAAAAACTGATTAATGATCCAATGGCGGTGGCAAGAGAGCAATTTGATGGCCTCTTAGTTGCGATGAATGGCAAGCTGGAAGGCTTACCGGGCATTACCGCAGCAATGCGTACCGACTTTCCTCAGGATAAAGTCGCTATCGTGACAGGTGGTGGTGCAGGTCACGAGCCATTATTTGCAGGTTACGTCGGTAAGGGACTCGCGGATGCTGCGGCGCTGGGTGATATTTTCGCCGCTCCTGCACCAAACGTCATTTTGCAGACGACGGAAGCGGTCAACAATGGCAAAGGCGTGATTTATATTTACGGTAACTATGCGGGCGACAATATGAACTTTGATATTGCTGCCGAACTTGCCGACGATGATGATATCAAAACTCACACCATTCGTGTCTGGGATGATGTGGCTTCTGCGCCGCTTGAAAAAATCGAAGAAAGACGCGGTACAGCGGGTGATTTATACGTGCTAAAAATCGCCGGTGCAGCGTCTGAAAAATACGATGACTTTGACCAAATTGTGGCAGTGACTGAACGCGCTCGCGA
This sequence comes from Vibrio madracius, assembly GCA_000695745.1. Classification (GTDB taxonomy): domain Bacteria; phylum Pseudomonadota; class Gammaproteobacteria; order Enterobacterales; family Vibrionaceae; genus Vibrio; species Vibrio madracius. The sequence goes on from ASHK01000157.1 coordinate 887, forward strand.
CTACACCCGTTCAATTGGCGTGGCATTGTCGGCGGGCTCAGTACCACAAACCAACACCTTTAACTTTGAACTGCCAGATGATGAGCTAGAAATTGGTATGGGGTTGCATGGTGAGCCGGGCGTATCCCGCGAGAAAATGACCTCTGCTGACGACGTTGTCACTCGCCTTATTGACGATCTTTGCGCTGATCTTCCGTACCAATCTGGCGATGAAGTGTGCCTTTTGGTCAATAATCTAGGCGCATCGACTTACATGGAACTTCTGATTGCGACTAAGCAAGCGCATGCGCTTCTGGCTGAGCGTGGGATCACGGTTCATGACACGTTAGTGGGTAACTACTGCACGTCTCAAGAAATGTCTGGCTACTCAATTACTTTACTAAAACTGGATGACGAGCTGAAAGCGCTCTACGACCTACCTTGTGAATCATTTGCTTTGAGGAAATAACAATGGATGTATTAACAGCGAAAAACATGATGGCTTATGTGGCAAAGAACATGGTCGATAGCGAACCTATGCTGACTAAGTATGACCAAGCGATTGGTGATGGTGACCATGGCATTGGTATGGAGCGAGGCTTTCTAGCCGTTCAAGCACTGCTGACGGATGACTTTCAACCAGAAGATGTTAGTAAGCTGATGTTGAAAATTGGCTCGACGATGATGGCAACCATGGGCGGTGCTTCTGGGGCGATCTTCGGTACCTTGTTCCGTAGCGGTGCTAAGTCCATCAAAGGTGCGCAGCAACTGGATACTGAAACACTGGCGACATTCTTAGCGGGTGGTTTGCAAGGTGTTTATGACCGTGGTGGTGCAAAACCAGGTGACAAGACGATGATTGATGCCTTGGTTGCCGCGGTTGAAGCCTCTGAAAAACTCTCTGGTGATTTGACAGAAAACCTACCTGCAATTGCTGCCGCTTCGAAACAGGGAGTCGAAGCGACGAAAGGTATGATTGCGACCACTGGCAAAGCAAAAACTCTTGGTGAGCGTTCATTAGGTCATCCTGATCCAGGTGCGGTATCTATGTCTCTTATCTTACAGTTCATGTCTGAGTATGCGAGCGAGCAGGTTCCAGCATGAAGAAAATCTGGATCGGCACAAGCTGGAAAATGAACAAAGACGCTGCCTCGGCGGCGTCATGGGCAGCCGCTGTTGAGCAGGCAGTTGAACGGTCAGATGGACGAGTTCAACCTTTTGTCATTTCCGCCGTTCCCTTATCTTTCTCAAATGGCACAAACGATAAATGCAGAGGCGATACAACTTGGCGCACAGAATATGTGTTGGCAAGACAGCGGAGCGTTTACCGGTGAAGTGTCACCATTGATGCTGAAAGATTGTGGAGTTTCTATTGTGGAGATCGGTCATTCTGAGCGACGCGCCATGTTCGGCGAAACAGACAACACCGTCAATCTTAAAGTACTCGCAGCGTTAAAGCATGGCCTAACGCCATTGGTTTGTGTCGGTGATACCGCAGATGAAAAGAAGTGGGGCGTCTCAGTAGAGTCGGTTGTGCGACAGGTTAAGATTGCGTTGTTTGACGTTCCTTTCGATAAAGTTACTGACGTTATCCTTGCTTATGAGCCTGTATGGGCAATAGGTGAGGAAGGCACTCCAGCGACCAAAGAAGAAGCCGAAACGGTACAATCGTGCAATCCGTGACGCGTTGGTAGAGTGCTATGGTCAAGAGACAGCGGACAGTGTGGTGCTGCTATATGGTGGCAGCGTCAATCTAACTAATGCCTCAGAGCTACTCGACCAAGTGAATATCGATGGCGTATTTGTTGGGCGTACAGCATGGGACGCTGAAGGCTACGTTGAGCTGCTCAGTATTGCTAATAGCAAGTTGGAGCACTAACGATGGAGCAAGTGAAGTTACTCTCAATCATTGTGCTTGGGCTACTAGCCGCTAAAACGCTACCAATCATGACGAAACATCGTATTGATTGGAGCCGCAATATTGCCTTTAGCTATCTCACGCCTTGTTTGTTCTTTACTTCACTTGTTCACGCCGATCTCTCTCAGCTACCTTCGCCAAAGCTACTGGCTACTTATGGTTTGGGGTTGGGAGGTTTATTTTTTGCCGTCCGCCTTTGGCTCTCCGTCAAAGGCAATGACACCGCAGCGGCGGCAACGATCAAATCGATTTCTGCGCTGTACCCTAACGCCGTTGGTATTGGAGTGCCACTGGTGTTCTCGCTTTACGGCCCAGAAGCTGAACTGATTTTGATGGGAATTATCGTGACCAATTTGGTCGTGGTGTTACCCATGGTCAATATACTTATGATTCGTTCGGGGGAGCCGGGTTTCTACTCTTACAAAAAAGTCATGACCGACCCGATTCTACTCGCAATTGCCACTGGATTATTGATTAATGTATGGGGCATTACTCTTTCTCCGGCTGTTGTTGATGGCTTAGCTCTGATTGGCTGGGCCGCTCTTCCGGTTATTTTATTCATTCTTGGTGCAAGCCTTAGTAGCTATCCGTTCCGCGCATTGATGCAAGAGAAAGTGTTCCTGCTTCTTGCAGTAAAAATAGTGGTCTTTCCACTGACAATGCTGATTTTCGCAAGCTTGGTCTTTCAACTGTCTCAAATCGAAATCCAAGTGCTGGTGATTTTAGCCAGTCTGCCAACGGGTATTAACGTCTACTTGTTGTCTGAGCGATACCAGGTGGCAAAGGAAGCAACGGCGAGCGTGATACTGTTTACCACTATGCTCTCGTTGGTGTCGCTCGTGACATGGGAAAAGGTGCTCCAAGTAACATAATTAAGGGATTAATGTGATGGGAATATTAGATAGATTAGCCATCAATACGGCGATTTTTGATGGACATGATTTAAAAACGTCGTTGAAAACAATCAGTCAACTGGGCGTAGGTAAAGTCGAGTTTGCCTTCAACCAAGGCTATGTTGGTCAACTTGACAGTGACATGTTCTCCGAGAGCCATGCCCAATACCTACTGTCTCTTTTAGAGAAAGAGCAGCTTAAAACCGATGCGCTGGGCTGTACCATGAACTTGGCGGCACCGAGTGCGATCGATGATTTTATGATGAGAATCGATTTCGCTCATCATCTTGGAGTGATTTACCTTAATACCTGTACTGGCCCAATTGCCGACCGTGCCACCATTATCACCAATCTTAAAGTGTTAGCTGAATACGCTAAAGATAAGGGCTGTGTCATTTGTATTGAAAATGGTGGTGATCATAACTTTAATGCGTTTGCGACGGCCCACGATGGGGTTCGAATGCTTTCAGAAGTTAACCATGATGCCTTAGCGCTCAACTTCGATCCGGGTAACTCAGTCTCTCTTGTACCCAATTTAAGCCCGAGTGAAGAAGCTAAGATGGCGTTACCTTTCTGTCAGCATTTCCACATTAAAGATGTGCAAATTCATGATGACAAGTTTACCTTCCCAGCATTGGGACAAGGGGTCATTAATTTTGAACCCATCATTCAAACACTGGCTAACCGTGAATTACCCTTCAGTATCGAAAAGCCACTGCGTATGTATCGACGCAAAGACACCTTCCCAATTCGTGGGCGCTCGCCAGAAAGTATGGAAAACATTGTCGCGGCACTGAAATCTAGCGTGTCCTACATTCAACAACTAGCCGAACAAGAATAAAGGTTTTCTTATGCCAATTAGCTGTATCAAAGATGTCATTGAAGACTACAAACAAGGAAAAATGGTCATCCTAATGGATGATGAAGATCGTGAGAATGAAGGCGATATTATGATGGCGGCTGAGTGCATCTCAGCCCAAGATATCAACTTTATGGCCACTCATGGTCGAGGCTGATTTGTCTGACCTTAACGCAGCAGCGTTGCCAAACGTTAAACTTATTTCCTATGGTTCAAAATCCTACTGAGCCTTGGGCGACCGCGTTTACCGTATCGATTGAAGCCGCACAAGGTGTTACTACAGGAATTTCTGCCGAAGACAGGGCAGTGACCGTACAGGTTGCCGTTGCCAAGGATGCACAGCCTCAAGATTTAGTGCAGCCAGGGCATATTTTCCCGTTGGCCGCCAAAGATGGTGGGGTACTGGTTCGTGCTGGTCACACAGAGGCGGGCTGCGATTTAGCGCGATTAGCCGGGCACGAACCTGCGTCAGTTATCGTTGAAATCCTTAATGAGGACGGCACTATGGCTCGACGTCCACAACTGGAAGTGTTTGCTGAAAAGCATGGTATTAAATTGGGGACGATTGCCGATCTTATCGAATACCGAAACGCGACAGAAACGACCATTGAACGCGTTGCAAGCTGTCAGATCCCAACAGAATTTGGTGAGTTCTCGATGGTGACTTACAAAGATACCGTGGATAACCAAATTCATCACGCGATGGTGAAAGGGAGTATTGATGAGCAGCCGACTAACGTTCGCGTTCATGTCAAAGACACTTTCCAAGATGTGCTGTTTTCTACTCGAGAATCGCAATCATCATGGACACTAAACCAAGCTATGGCCACTATTGCGGACCGAGGTGGTGTACTGGTGATCTTAGAAGGGCAGGATAGTACTGAGTCGCAGATAGCGAGAGTTAAGCGTTATCAGGCACTCGACCAAGGGGAACACTACCCACAAAACAAGAAAACCAATACTTCTCGACAGGTGGGCGTTGGCTCCCAGATTCTAGCGGATCTCGGTGTGACTAAGATGAATCTGTTATCTTCGGCAGACAAGAAATACCATTCGTTGTCGGGTTTTGGTTTGGAGGTTGTGGACTATATCGAGCCCAATTAATGGGCAACGCAGATGGAATGACTCAAAAGCAGCTTTCGGCTGCTTTTTTGGTTGGCGCAGAGAAGTGGTACTGGCAAAGCGTGCTATGGCTTTCAAAAAGGGACTTCTATAGAATGGCGGCAAACTCACTTTAGGATACGCTAAGCGCGGATGAATAGTAGTCTCAAATACATTGCGGGGTATCCGCAACACCTTATTGAACAGGTATCTTCACTGATTGAAAACGGACGTTTTGTCACGTGGTTTGAAAAGCGTTATCCAGATCGTCATCAAATCCAAAGTGAAAAAGCGTTATTCGACTACACCATGGATATCAAGCAGCGCTATATGAAAAAAACAGCGCCAATTTCAAAGGTTCTATGGGACAACAAAATTCACTTAATCAATAACGCGCTTGGTTTACATACCTACGTGTCTCGTGCCCATGGTGGTAAGCTAAAATCTAAGAACGAAATTCGCATTGCTAGCGTGTTTAAACATGCGCCGGAGCCGTTATTGCGGATGCTAGTGGTGCATGAACTTGCTCATATTAAGGAGAAAGAGCACGACAAATCGTTTTACCAATTATGCTGTCATATGGAGCCTGACTATCACCAGTTAGAGTTCGATGCGCGTCTATTTATGATCTATCAGGGGCTTAAGCATGAAGACCGAAAATAGCCAACGTGCGCAAAGCAGATCGGGTCAGACGAACAAGAGCAAAAAAGCGAGCTTCGAAACCAAGCTGATTAAGCGTCATGCTGAGGGTCTACACAAAGACAATTTTCACCATGGCCGCTATGATTTTGTAAAGCTCACACAAGCACTCCCCGAACTAAAGGATTCGGTGACCCGCAATCCCAAAGGGGAGGCGACCATTATGTTCTCAGACCCTGCTTCGGTTAAGCTTCTCAATCGCGCCTTGCTCAAGGCCTACTATGGGATAGACTTCTGGGACATTCCTGAGAGTTATTTGTGCCCTCCTATCCCCGGAAGAGCGGATTACGTTCATCGACTTAATGAGTGGTTGCAATATGACTTAATGCAAGGACAGCCAGAGAAAGCTCGCCTTAAGGTCAAGGCGCTCGATATTGGTACTGGTGCAAACTGTATCTATCCGATTGTTGGTGCGACACGTCATCACTGGAATTGGGTAGGGTCGGATATCGACCCCATTTCGGTGAATTGTGCCAAGGAGATCGTTAATAACAACGACAAACTGGCGAGAAAAATTGAGATTCGACATCAACTAAACAGCCAGCGTATCTTTAATGGTGTCATTGCGACTGATGATTTCTTCGTCGCGACCACTTGCAATCCGCCTTTCCATAAATCGATGGCAGAGGCGCAACAAGGCACAGAGCGCAAACATAACAATCTCTCGAAAAACCAAAAGTCGCGTGGTCAGTCCGGTGTGACCAAGTTGGATAGTAAGCTCAATTTTGGCGGCCAAAATGCAGAGCTGTGGTGTCCTGGAGGAGAGGAAGCATTTGTCCTTAAGATGGCAGAGGAAAGTAAAGACTTCGCCTCACAAGTGATTTGGTTTAGCACTTTACTCTCCAAAAAAGACAATATTCGCCGCTGAGAAAGCGTTTAGAAAAACTGGGTGCCTCTGAAATTGTGATTCAAGACATGGCACAAGGCAGAAGAAAAGCCGTTTCTTAGCATGGACATTCATGTCGGCAGAACAAAGACATAATAAGGTCCAAGCACTACTTTGAACCGTTTCCTTGCTCAAGCAAGGCTTGGTATTTATTGACTAACACCCAGTTATCCGACTTCTGCTCAAGGTCGATTAATAGCGCAAGATTGCTTCGTTGATAGCCATAGCGTTGACTAAATTCGAGCAATCTTAACCGAGCTTGATGCAACTGATCCTGTTTTATTTCTATTGCTGCTAATTGCAAGCTGGCGATGGGACGCAGCGGTTGGTGTTCAACTGATTTGTGAAAATAGTATTTGGCTTGCTGACTTTTGTGCGCTTTTAAGGCGCACAATCCTGCATTTTCGTAGGTTTCAGCGACCGCATAATAATTTGGCTTGTTGATTGCTTGATTAAATAAGACATCCGCTGTTTGATATTCTCCTTGCTTGCACAGAAAAGTACCGTAGTTGTTATACACGTTGCCGTTGTTTGGATGGGCTTTAAGCGTTGTGTGGTAAAGCGCTGCTGCCTTATCTACTTCCCCAACGACGTCGAAATAATACGCTAAAGATAAGCGGCTCTTGTAGTAATGAGGCGCATATTTCATGGCTTTTTCTAAGCTTTGACGTGCCTTCGAGTACTGTTCGAGCTTGATGTAGTTAAGGCCCAAGGCTATACGGGTATTTGCCATGTCTATTGGGCTGTGCTGAGCATGAGTATCGGCTTCTGGAACCGTCATACAGCCAGTGGTTATCATCGAAATGACCACTAGAAAGTAAGTATGGTTTTGCATCGTACTTTTCCAAATCCTTTGATGTGATATCGTAGTTGCAAGGTGACTAATCATAAGTCGATGTCAGGTTTTGCGTAGGAAAATGCCATAACGGTGCGAGTGAACCTTCATAACTCAGTGAAAGGTGTGCAGCGAGAGGTAATGTTTTGTCTATAAAGTAGTCATTTGAGATAGAATAATGACTCTAATCTATATCTATTGAGTGAACTTCGTTAGAGTACGCAAGACAAAATAAATAGGTGTAAAAGCAATGAGCACAAATAACAAACCTTGGTTAAACACATACCCCGATGATGTTCCAGAATTCGTCGATATTGACCAATATGCCAACATCAATGAGATGTTTGTTAAGCCGTTTGAGTTATACGCGGATAATACGGCTTTTGTTAACATGGGACATTCGCTTACGTATCGTGATCTGAACGAGAAAAGTGATGCCTTTGCTGCCTATCTTCAGAACGACTTAAGGCCAAAAAGGCGATCGAATCGCGCTGATGATGCCAAACCTTCTGCAATATCCAATCACCATTCTTGGCGCGTTGAAGGCCGGGCTTGTTGTGGTTAACGTTAACCCGCTATACACACCAAGAGAGCTTGAGCATCAGTTGCGTGATTCAGGTGCGACGATCATTGTAGCGGTGACAAACTTTGGCAATAGTTTACAACAGGTTATCGCTAAGACCAGTATTAAACATGTCATCCTGACCAGCATTGGTGATGAACTCGCGCCACACAAACGAACTTTAGTGAACTTTGTGGTTAAGTACGTGAAAAGATGGTGCCTAAGTACCATTTGCCAGGGCGATTTCATTAAGACGTGCGCTTACAGACGGTAAACGCATGGACTTTAACCCACCGATAATTGAAAGTGGTGATTTGGCCTATC
>ASHK01000158.1 GCA_000695745.1 Vibrio madracius
ACACAACGTTCTTAACGCGAAATTCCATGAACGCGAAGCAGAAATTGTTGCTGAAGCGGGTACGCCAGGCGCAGTCACCATCGCAACTAACATGGCTGGCCGTGGTACCGATATCGTATTGGGTGGTAGCTGGCAATCTAAGGTTGAACAGCTTTCAGAGCCGACTCAAGAGCAAATTGACGCGATTAAAGCAGAATGGAAAGTGATTCATGATCAAGTTCTTGCTGCTGGTGGTTTACACATTATTGGTACAGAACGTCACGAATCTCGCCGTATCGATAACCAGTTACGTGGCCGTTCTGGTCGTCAAGGTGATGCGGGTTCATCTCGTTTCTATCTATCCATGGAAGACCAATTGCTTCGTATTTTCACTTCTGATCGTATGGCAAGTCTTATCCAAAGTGGTATGGACGAAGGTGAAGCGATTGAAAGTAAGATGCTATCGCGTTCTATCGAAAAAGCGCAGCGTAAAGTGGAAGGCCGTAACTTTGACATTCGTAAGCAGTTGCTTGAGTTTGATGATGTGGCGAATGACCAACGTAAAGTGGTCTATGAGCTTCGCGATGAATTGATGACTGCGGAAGATATCAGTGAAATGCTTGAGCATAACCGAGGCGACGTGTTCACTACGGTTATCGATGAGTACATCCCACCTCAATCTCTAGACGATATGTGGGATGTTGAAGGTTTAGAAGAACGCCTCAAGAATGATTTCGATCTAGAGCTACCAATCAAAGCTTGGCTTGCTGAAGATGACAAGCTTTACGAAGAAGCGCTACGAGAGAAGATCCTTGATACCGCTGTTGCTATCTACAAAGAGAAAGAAGAAACAGTGGGTGCTCAAGTTCTTCGTAACTTCGAAAAGTCAGTGATGTTGCAAACTCTCGATACGCTTTGGAAAGAGCATTTGGCGGCTATGGACCATTTGCGTCAAGGTATTCACCTTCGTGGCTATGCTCAGAAGAACCCGAAACAAGAGTACAAACGTGAGTCATTTGAGCTATTTGAGCAGTTATTAGATTCATTGAAGTTTGATGTGATCTCCATACTTTCTAAAGTGCGAGTTCAACAGCAAGAAGAAGTCGAGCGAATGGAAGCTCAGCGTCAAGCGCAAGCTGAAGCGGCAGCAGCGAAAGCTCGAGCTCAGCATGCGGAAGCAGAGAATCAACTTGCCGATCATTCCGAAGAGTCTGCAGACAGTGCTCAGCAGCCTATGGTTCGCGAAGAGCGTAAAGTAGGACGTAATGAGCCATGTCCTTGCGGCTCTGGTAAGAAATATAAGCAATGCCATGGTAAGATTAATTAAACCGTGATGTAAAAATGAAGAGTCGCATTATGCGGCTCTTTTTTTAGTCCAAATAAATGAGTCAATCTCAGTAATACGTGAGGGGAAAAAGTGAAGCGAGTCCATATTGTGGCGGCGATCATCTTTAACCAAGATAGAACGCAAATCTATATTACCAAACGTCCAGACAATCTTCATAAAGGGGGATTCTGGGAGTTTCCTGGAGGTAAGGTGGAGTCAGGAGAATCTGTTGGAGAAGCGATTACTCGCGAATTGTTTGAAGAGATTGATATTAAAGTCACAGAATTTGAATTATTTGAGCATCTTCTTCATGACTATCCTGATAAATCATTGGAGTTCGACTTTGTGTCTGTGCTCGCCTTTGACAATCAGCCTTATGGAAAAGAAGGGCAGGAAGGCTGTTGGGTCAGTATTGCCGACCTCACGAATTATACGTTCCCAGAGGCGAATATTCCTATCCTCAACAAAGTGGTCGAAAAATACCGCTAAAATCCATACCGACTCTGGTAGCCCTAGTGTCTTTACGTTACATTGGTAACAACATAAATAACGGAGAATAGCGCAATGGTAAGAATTGCGATTGCAGGAGCAGCGGGCCGTATGGGTCGCAACCTAGTGAAAGCAACGTTTCACAACAAACAGGCTGAGGTGGGCGCAGGTTCTGAGCGTCCAGAATCTTCTTTAGTCGGTGTTGATGTTGGCGAACTATGTGGTGAAGGACGATTCGATGTTGCTTTGGTGGATGACCTTCATAAGTCCATCGATGATTTTGATGTCATTATCGATTTCACAGCGCCAAAGAGTACCCTTGCGAATCTTGAGCTATGCAAACAACATGGCAAAAAATGGTGATTGGCACAACAGGCTTTAGTGAAGAAGAGAAAGCCATCATTGATGATGCGGCTCAGTCTGTGCCTGTTGTAATGGCACCAAATTACAGTGTTGGGGTTAACCTAGTCTTTAAGCTTCTAGAGAAAGCGGCAAAAGTGATGGGCGATTACTGTGATATCGAAATTGTTGAAGCGCATCACCGTCATAAGGTAGATGCTCCATCAGGTACTGCTATTGGTATGGGAGAAGCCATTGCAGGAGCTATGGGTAATAATCTAAGTGACGTTGCTGTGTATGCTCGAGAGGGCATTACTGGTGAACGTGGTCGTGATGAAATTGGTTTTGCAACGATTCGAGCGGGTGACATTGTTGGTGAACATACCGCGATGTTTGCCGATATAGGTGAGCGTGTTGAAATTACCCACAAAGCAACCGATCGGATGACGTTTGCCAATGGTGCAGTCAAAGCGGCGGTGTGGCTCAATGACAAGCCTGCGGGCTTTTATACAATGACTGAAGTACTCGGTCTCGATAACATTTAAAAAAGCGCCAATTGGCGCYTTTTTTATATCTCTTAGAAAGGAATCTAAAAGCTCAGTCATTTTACATAATTATTCTTAAACATAGAGCCTGAGCAAGGAATAGGGTACGACTTCTCTAATTCGACTAAAAACACAATAATTGTACAAAATAAATGTATTTGTATGTGTGTTTTATGCCTTTGGGTGGAAAAAATGTATTTGCTGCGTATTTTTTTATGTTAACTCGTTTCGGTTAACGTTTGCGTGGTATTGAGTGGAAAAATATAGCGCTCTGGTTCGCTTTGCTAGCGAGAAAAACTATGTGAATTCATAACTGGTTGATTTTCACTTCTTGAAATGTGGTTTTT
>ASHK01000159.1 GCA_000695745.1 Vibrio madracius
GCAAGGACTTCATCTAACCAAGCTTCGCTTGACTCATTGCCAGTAAACAAAGCAATGAACGATTTCTTAGGCATTTTGCCGTATTCAACCGCTTGACGCATGATCAAACGCTCTTGAGTACGAACGCGATCCATAGACGTGCGCAATTCGTTCACTAGATGATCAAACTGTTTTGGTGTCAGACGGAACTCTTTAAAGACTTCTTGTACCAACTCGTGAGACTTAGCCACTTGAGGGCTATCGTAGCCATACTCGTTGATAACTAATTGAAGATCTTGATAGCTGTTACGAAGCGCTGTGAACTTCTCTAGAGCAAGCTCAGGGTCAATACCTGTTTCTTCTTCTTCCTCAGACTCGTCGTCTTCATCAATATCGTCGTCATCGTCATCGTCTTCGTCATCCAGATCTGCTTCAGAAAGCTCAGAACCAATGTGAGTTGCTGTTGGCGCAGTGGTTTCTTCTTCGTTTGGATCAACAAAACCGGTGATAACGTCAGTAAGGCGAAGCTCTTCAGCTTGAACCTTGTCAAACTGTTCAAGAATATAAGGGATAGTGCCTGGGTATTCAGCCACAGAGCTTTGAACTTGGTTAATACCATCTTCAATGCGTTTCGCGATGTCGATCTCGCCTTCGCGAGTCAATAGCTCAACGGTGCCCATTTCACGCATATACATGCGCACTGGGTCAGTTGTACGGCCGATTTCACTTTCTACACTTGAAAGCGCTGCAGCAGCAGCTTCGGCAGCATCTTCATCAGTGATGTTGTTGTCATCATTCAGAGCAAGGTCATCAGCATCAGGAGCAGTTTCTACTACCTTAATACCCATGTCATTAATCATCTGAATAATATCTTCTACCTGTTCAGAATCGACGATTTCTTCAGGTAGGTGGTCATTTACTTCTGCGTAGGTCAGATAGCCTTGTTCCTTGCCTTTGATGACAAGTAATTTTAGCTGTGACTGCGGATTTTGGTCCATAGACGATATCCAACTTAAGATCTGGTGAAGGAATTTTAGTATGCGAAATGCAAACCACTAATATTAACAAATTTATTCATTGCTGACTAACTGAATTGGGTTACGCTTTTAAGTCTAGCATCAAGGCTAGCAGCTCCCGTTTTTCTTCGACTGATAAGCCGACGCTTCTTTCTTTTGCTGCAGGTTTTCAATTTGTTTTTCAATGCACTGAGACAATATCTTGTCCAATGAATCGATAAATATGTCTTCTTGATTGTCGTCGTCAAGCGGAACAACCCAACTTGCGAGACGAGACAGAAGTGCCTCGTTGTTACTGCCACGCCATTGTTCTAATAACTGGCCTGTAGTCATATGGGGACGCGCTTGACATTTATCAACCACTTCCACGAATAAATTCAACCCGGCCAATGATAAATCTCTAACCGTTGAGAGGTCTGGTACCATTTCAGCATAGCTCGGATTTTGCAAAAGGAGAGCTATCACTTCGCGCATTGGTGTGCGTTTTATCTCTTTATGAGGCTGAACTCGCGTTTCTTGTTGACCTTGACGGTCAATCAGTTGCTGAAGTTGCCTTTCATCCACAAGACCAAGTTTGCGTCCGAGAAGTTCTCTCAAGTATAGACGCAAGGTTCCGCCTGGTACTTTATCGATGAGCGGAACGGCAAGTGTACTAAGCTTCGCCATCCCTTCTTTTGTTCGGCTATCTACCTGCTGCATTAGCGAGGAGAACATAAACTCTGACAGAGGCATTGCATTTTGCACTTCAGCTTCAAATGCCTCTTTACCGTTTTGACGAATGAAGGAATCTGGATCCTCACCATCCGGCAAAAACATAAACTTCAGCTGTCGGCCATCGTTTAGATACGGCAAAGCATTTTCCATGGCTCGCCACGCTGCATCTCGTCCGGCTCGGTCACCATCATAACAGCACACCACGGTGCTTGTTTGGCGAAATAAGACTTGAAGATGATCACCTGTGGTCGATGTACCTAGTGACGCGACGGAGTAATCCACTCCGTATTGAGCTAAGGCAACCACATCCATATAACCTTCAACCACCAAGACTTGTGGAGGCTCTCGATAAGCCTGCAACACTTCATAAAGACCATACAGTTCTTTGCCTTTATGGAAAATCGGTGTCTCTGGTGAGTTGAGATATTTAGGGGTGTCGTTTCCAAGAACGCGTCCGCCAAACCCAATCACTCTTCCGCGTCTATCGCGGATTGGAAACATGATACGACCTCTAAATCGGTCGTAGCGGTTACCTTTGTCGTTCTCAATAAGCATACCGCCAGACACCAACATGTCCTGGGTTGCTTTTTGTTGGCCGAAGTTTTTTCGGACACTGTCCCATTCGTCAGCCACATAGCCAATGCCGAATTTCTGGACAATTTCTCCAGAGAGTCCACGACCCTTTAAGTACTCTATAGCGGCCTTATTTGACGAAACTTTAAGCTGATCTCGATAGTACTGTCCGATCGTACCCATAAGATCATACAAAGATCGTTTTTGCTCGCTATTGGCGGTAGGCCCTTTGGAAAAATTGCCTGAGCTGCCATTACGTTGTTCACGAGGGACATCTAGCCCAAGTGAAGCGGCGAGTTCTTCGATAGCCTCTACGAACTCAAGGCGCTCATATTCCATAAGAAAATCAATAGCATTCCCGTGTACGCCACAACCAAAACAGTGATAAAACTGCTTCTCTTGGCTCACGCTAAATGATGGGGTTTTCTCGTTATGGAAAGGGCAGCAAGCACCGTAGTTCTTGCCTTGTTTTTTCAGTTTTACGCGTGCATCAATGATGTCGACTATATCAAGGCGAGCCAACAGATCATCAATAAAGCTACGAGGGATAATTCCTGCCATAAAACCTTTTTACAAGAGTGAGATACAAACAAGCCGTGCGTTCCAAAGGATAGCACGGCTTGCTGCAATTTGGTTGGGCAATTAAGCGAGTTTAGCGCGAACTAAGCCACTTACTTTACCCATATCTGCACGGCCTTGAATTTGTGGCTTAAGCACACCCATTACCTTACCCATGTCTTGCATGCCCGCAGCACCAGATTCAGCAATCGCACTTTCAATCAGTGCTGACACTTCTTCCTCAGTGAGCGGTTGAGGCATGAAATCCTCAAGTACGGTAATCTCAGCTTGCTCAGCTTCAGCGAGATCTTGACGACCTGCTGCTTCAAATTGCGTAACAGAGTCGCGACGTTGTTTAACCATTTTAGTCAGCACAGCAAGAATGTCGTCGTCGCCCAGAGTAATCTGTTCGTCAACTTCACGTTGCTTAATGGCTGCTAAAGCTAAACGAATAGTGCCAAGGCGCAGTTTGTCCTTGGCTTTCATCGCTAGTTTTTGCTCGTCTTTGAGTTTATCAATCAGAGCCATAACTTAAATCCTATTGGACCTAGTTATTAGTACAGGCGAACGCGACGAGCGTTTTCGCGAGCTAGCTTCTTAGCGTGACGCTTTTGAGCAGCTGCTTTAGCGCGTTTGCGAACTGTAGTTGGTTTTTCATAGTGCTCACGACGACGCACTTCAGAAAGGATACCTGCTTTTTCGCAAGAGCGCTTGAAACGACGTAGTGCAACGTCGAACGGTTCGTTTTCACGTACTTTAACTACTGGCATATGCCTTTCACCTCAGGGGTTAACTATTCATTAATGCTGGCGCTTGTTTGTTAGGTCTAAGAAGTTCCTAGTGAAGTTCTTAGTTCTAAGCGGTAAACCAGCTAGATCAAAAATGGTGCGGAATTTTAATCCGATCAGATGGGCTTTGTAAAGTACTTTGTCGTCTATCTCTTGTACAAAATTTGTTTGAGAGCCAATGACGAGGTAATATTGCGCCAATTTCGAAATATGTCGAGAAAAATATGCGCATTCTAGGTATTGAAACCTCTTGTGATGAAACTGGCATCGCAATCTATGATGATGAGAAAGGATTGCTTTCACATCAACTATACAGCCAAGTGAAACTGCACGCCGATTATGGCGGTGTGGTTCCAGAATTGGCATCTCGTGATCATGTTAAAAAAACGATCCCGTTGATCAAAGCCGCGTTAGCAGAAGCGAATTTGACACCAAAAGACATTGATGGTGTTGCGTATACCGCAGGACCTGGGTTAGTTGGTGCATTGCTTGTCGGTACGACGATTGGTCGCAGCATGGCATACGCTTGGGGAGTGCCGGCGATTCCGGTTCATCATATGGAAGGCCATTTGCTTGCTCCTATGCTAGAGGATAATCCACCGCCGTTCCCATTTATCGCGCTTTTGGTCTCTGGTGGCCACAGTATGATCGTGGAAGTAAAAGGGATTGGTGAATATCAGATCCTTGGTGAATCCATTGATGATGCGGCGGGTGAAGCGTTTGATAAAACCGCAAAGCTAATGGGGTTAGATTACCCAGGAGGGCCTTTATTGTCTAAATTG
>ASHK01000160.1 GCA_000695745.1 Vibrio madracius
AATTATCGAATAATAGAGAGCGCTCATTATGTTAGATAAATTAGTAATCGCGAACCGTGGTGAAATTGCACTACGTATTCTGCGAGCATGTAAAGAGCTAGGTATCAAAACGGTTGCCGTTCACTCAACGGCTGACCGCGATCTGAAGCACGTACTACTCGCAGACGAAACCATTTGTATTGGTCCGGCACGCGGCATCGACAGCTACCTAAATATCCCACGCATTATTAGTGCTGCGGAAGTAACGGGCGCTGTTGCTATCCACCCAGGTTATGGTTTCCTATCTGAAAACGCTGACTTTGCTGAACAAGTAGAGCGTAGCGGCTTTATTTTTGTAGGTCCGAAAGCAGAAACCATACGCTTAATGGGTGACAAGGTTTCTGCCATCAATTCAATGAAAAAGCTGGCGTACCTTGTGTTCCTGGTTCAGATGGTCCTTTGGACAATGACGAAACAAAGAACAAAGCGCACGCTAAACGCATTGGTTACCCAGTTATCATCAAAGCCTCTGGCGGCGGTGGCGGTCGTGGTATGCGTGTAGTACGTAACGAAGGTGAGCTTATTGAAGCTATCGCCATGACTCGTGCAGAAGCAAAAGCCGCTTTCAACAACGATATGGTTTATATGGAGAAATTCCTAGAAAACCCACGTCACGTTGAAGTTCAAGTGATTGCCGACGGCCAAGGTGGCGCCATTCACCTAGGTGAACGCGACTGTTCTATGCAACGTCGTCACCAAAAGGTGGTGGAAGAAGCTCCAGCTCCAGGCATTACAGAAGAAATGCGTAAGTACATCGGTGAACGTTGTACTCGTGCATGTATTGAAATTGGTTACCGCGGCGCAGGTACGTTCGAATTCCTATACGAAAATGGTGAGTTCTACTTCATCGAAATGAATACTCGTATTCAGGTAGAGCACCCAGTGACAGAAATGGTAACCGGCGTCGACCTAATCAAAGAGCAACTTCGTGTTGCAGCAGGTCAGCCACTTGTCTTTCACTCAAGATGACATCAAGCTCCGTGGCCACGCTATCGAGTGCCGTATCAATGCAGAAGATCCTGAGCGTTTCTTACCATGTCCCGGTACTATCACGCGTTTCCACGCGCCAGGTGGTATGGGTGTACGTTGGGAATCTCATATCTACACTGGCTACACAGTGCCTCCGCACTACGATTCAATGATCGGCAAACTCATCACCTTCGGTGAGAACCGCGATGTGGCGATTGCTCGAATGAAGAATGCACTAGGTGAGATGATTGTCGAAGGTATTAAAACAAATATCACACTCCAAGAATCGATTATGAATGATGAGAACTTCCAACACGGTGGTGCTAACATTCATTACCTAGAGAAAAAGCTTGGACATGAGCTAAGCCTTTTCTAAAAATACAAAAAACCACTCCGGTGGGTTTTTTTATGCTCACTTAACACGAATCTGCTACACTCTGCGCAAAATTCGTCAAGCAAGGACCCAACTCATGCCTTGGATTCAAATCAAACTCAATGCAACCAACGAAAACGCTGAACAAATCGGCGATATGTTGATGGAAGAAACTGGCGCGCTATCTGTCACCTTCCTAGATGCACATGATACCCCTGTTTTTGAGCCGTTACCTGGTGAAACTCGTCTATGGGGCGATACTGACATCGTCGCGCTCTACGATGCAGAAGCAGACACCAAGCTTATTCTGACGCAAATTACTGCGTCAAACATGCTCGCAGAGGGCTTTGCTCATAAAGTTGAGCAACTTGAAGATAAAGACTGGGAACGTGAGTGGATGGAGAATTTCCACCCAATGAAGTTTGGCGAGCGTTTGTGGATTTGCCCAAGCTGGCGTGATGTTCCAGAGCCAGACGCGGTTAATGTGATGCTAGACCCAGGTTTGGCTTTCGGTACCGGTACGCACCCTACTACGGCGCTGTGTCTTGAATGGTTAGAATCTTTAGATCTTGCTGGTAAAACCGTTATCGACTTTGGCTGTGGTTCTGGGATCCTAGCTATCGCGGCGATCAAACTTGGCGCAGCAAAAGTCATCGGGATCGACATCGATCCTCAAGCTCTAACGGCATCGAAAGATAACGCTGAGCGTAACGGCGTTGCTGACCAATTAGAACTCTTCTTACCGCAAAACCAACCGGAAGGATTGATTGCCGATGTGGTCGTTGCCAATATTCTAGCAGGCCCACTTCGTGACTATCTGGCGTCATTAAAGGCTTAGTTAAGGAAGGGGGACAACTTGCCATGTCAGGCGTGTTAGACACCCAAGCTGAAGATGTCGCAAACCATTATCGCGATGAGATGACTATCGACCCAATCGTTGAGCTCAATGAGTGGTGCCGAATCTCGGGCAAAAAGTAACCATTATTATTTACAAAGCAGTGCGTTAGCCCGCTAACCCACTGCTTTTTTTGGTTGATACAGAATAGTTTTCCCACTAAACGACTGAAAATCAGGCAATTTGCAGAAACAAATTGTAAATGCTCAAATATTAGTCTTTTCACGCACCGAAAAAATGCGTAAAATGCGCGCCCTTGCTTGTGTAAACCTGTGGCAATGTTTTGAGAATCGGACAATACCAACTTAAGAACAACCTGATTGTAGCGCCTATGGCGGGTGTTACGGATAGACCGTTTCGAGAGTTGTGCCTTCGTTACGGTGCGGGCATGGCAGTCAGTGAAATGATGTCATCTAACCCTAAACTGTGGAAAACAGCTAAGTCACAGCAACGCATGGTGCACGAGGGTGAATCCGGTATTCGCTCGGTGCAAATAGCAGGCGCCGATCCCAAGCTTATGGCTGAGGCGGCACAATTCAGTGTTGAGAACGGTGCACAAATCATCGATATCAACATGGGTTGCCTGCAAAAAAAGTGAATAAAAAGCTCGCGGGCTCAGCACTGCTCAAGTACCCGGATGTCATCGAAGACATTCTGCGTACGGTTGTTGATGCCGTAGATGTTCCTGTGACATTGAAAACCCGTACGGGCTGGGATACAGACAATAAGAACTGTGTCCATATTGCCAAACTAGCCGAAGACTGCGGCATACAAGCACTCGCCCTTCACGGTCGAACCAGAACTTGTATGTACAAAGGCGAGGCAGAATACGACAGCATCAAAGCGGTTAAAAACGCGATCTCTATTCCGGTTATCGCTAACGGTGATATCGATAGCCCTGAGAAAGCGAAATTCGTACTGGATTATACCGGTGCGGACGCTTTGATGATTGGACGTCCGGCCCAAGGACGGCCTTGGATTTTTGAGGAAATCCAACACTATTTGGAAAACGGTACACTGATGCCAGAGCGTCCAACTGAGGACGTACAAGGCATTTTGCTAGGTCATGTTCAGGCACTTCACCAGTTTTATGGTGAATATTTAGGTCCACGCATCGCTCGTAAGCATGTTGGCTGGTATTTAAAAGAACATGAACAAGCCAGTGAGTTCCGCCGTGCCTTCAATGCAATTGAAGCTGCTAACGAACAGCTGAATGCGTTGCAAGGCTATTTTGAAAACGTTGCATCATAATTACGAGAAGAGCTAAACCGATTATGTTCGAACAAAATTTGACTTCAGAACCATTGACAGTTACTACAGTAACATCTCAAGACCAGATCACACAGAAGCCTCTACGCGACTCTGTAAAAGCGTCTCTAAAGAACTACCTTGCTCAATTAAATGGTCAAGACGTCACTGAATTGTATGAACTAGTTCTAGCGGAAGTAGAACAGCCGCTACTAGACACCATCATGCAGTACACTCGCGGTAACCAAACTCGCGCAGCAACTATGATGGGTATCAACCGCGGTACTCTTCGTAAGAAACTTAAGAAATACGGCATGAACTAATCCATTGTGATTGTTTTTGTGAAGAAGCCAGAGCCTAGCTCTGGCTTTTTTATTGTTGGTCGCTCACAACTCTACTGATACCCACCATATTACATTCGCTAATACGCATCTTAGGCCAAATCTTAGACTACTGGGGCACAGCCGCATGTTTCACCATCACGTATCGTAGAACACACTATAACCACAAAGTCTTCGTCAGAACGTCTAACTGAAACAGATATCAATATCAAATTGTTGGCAACGGATAAAATCAGCTACAACCTGACGCCAATCGCTGACCACGGCCATCAATCAGCGCTAGAAGCACAAAAGTTAGCACAAGCCAGTGAACAGCTAATGGAAAACGGACATCAACTCAGTGCGGGCATAGCGCCTTTATGGTCTCTTAGCACTAACTCGAAGGGTTAAAAAAAAGCGAGCAGTACAACTGCTCGCTTTTGGTGTTAAGTGGTCGTCAATTGGGGGTAGCGGCCACTTTTGAAGTGAATTCATCGAGATGGAGCATGCCGCACGACATCAGATGTCATCACCCTATCCTTTTACTGATCTTTCAAGACTTTAACGGTATAGCTACCATCTTTTTGGCGGTAAACACCGTGAATATCCGTTTCAAAACCAGGGTAATGTGCGCCGATTTCACACAACATTTCCAAGAAGTCCAATACAGGACGTGAGCTATCTGTCACCATTTCACCTGGTAATACAAGTGGTACACCTGGAGGGTAAGCAAAATCATATTGGCACTCACACGACCCACCATCTCTTTTAGGTTGATTTCCTCAATCTGGCCACGCAACTCTTGTTGCCAAGCCGCATGCGGTGTGACTTTCATTTCAGGTAGAACATCGAATGCTTTGTACATCAGTTCTGGTAATTGATATTTCATGGTTAGCTCATGGATACCCTGAGCCACTTCTTGAATACGTTTACCTTCATAGAAATGAGGGTCTTCTTGGTATAGCGATGGCAACATGGTACGTACGGTGAGGTTAAGATCAAAACCACGTTTAAACTCAGTTAAACCACGCAACAGTTGCATTGCTTTAGACTTGTCGATACCAATTGAGAACAAGAACAACAAGTTATATGGACCTGTTTTCTCCACAACAATGCCGCGTTCATCAAGATATTTCGCCACTAAAGAAGCAGGAATACCTGTTGATTCCATTTCACCAGATTTACTCATCCCTGGGGTTAGTAAGGTAATTTTGATTGGATCTAGATACATGTGGTCATCATCGAGATCTTTAAAACCATGCCAGGTTTCTTTAGGATCTAACTTCCAGCACTCTGTTGTGTCGATGTTGTCTGGCTGCCATACATCAAAGAACCAACCTTCGCTCTCACCTTTAAGGCGTTTGATCTCTTTACGGAAACGAATCGCACGATCGATAGAATCTTGCATCAATTTACGACCCGTGTTGCCACGCATCATTGCTGCTGCCGTTTCTGTTGAGGCCACAATACCGTACTGTGGTGATGTTGAGGTGTGCATCATAAACGCTTCATTGAATGACGCTTTATCAAATTCACCCTTAATATGAATCATGGAAGCTTGAGAGAAAGCCGCCAACAACTTATGAGTTGACTGGGTCTCATAGAACACTTTGCCCGGCATTGCTTCACCACTCATACCACACTTACCATCGTAAATGGCATTGAAGTTAGTATAAGGTACCCAAGCACTGTCGAAGTGAATGTGTTTGCAATCCAAAGATTCTTTGATGAACTGCGTATTGTATAGCAGACCATCATAAGTTGAGTTGGTAACTACCGCATAAGTCGGTGCGCTAGCACCTTCTGTATTCGCAACTTTGTCCGCAATAACTTCACGACTGAACTCACGTTGTGGAATACCACCAAGGATGCCATAAGCATTGCGAGTTGGACGGAAGTAAATCGGTGTCACATCACTCATCATCATCAAGTGAGTTAATGATTTATGACAGTTGCGGTCTACTAACACTGTACTGCCTGCTGGCGCTGAGTACATACCAACGATTTTGTTCGATGTGGATGTACCGTTAGTCACAATGTAAGAGCTATCGGCGTTAAACGTT
>ASHK01000161.1 GCA_000695745.1 Vibrio madracius
TCAAAGGACTGATGTTTAACCTAGGGTATGGTTCTATTGGTGTGCTATACGCGTATTACTACAAACTGGTCTCTCAAGGCTACAGCCAAGAGCAGATTGAGCAAGGTGTCGATTTTATCGCTTCACTCTCCTCGTTCGTCTACTACTTCGCGTTTTTGTTTATCTTGATCAGTGTGTGGTTTCATTTTAAGGATAGAAAAAAAGCGATTTTTGAATAACCTGAACTAATTTTTGTATAGACCACCAAACCAACAACTGCGACACGACACTGGCATTCTCTTATGAAAAGAATGCCAGTTTAACAACTTGTGATTGTTCGCTTATCTGTTGGCCGTAAAGATGTTGCTAGCAAGACAGCATAACCGCTATTATTAACTTTATTATTTTAGTCTATCGAATTAGATAACGATGAAAAAACACGAAGAGCTGGTACAAGATTTAATAAGTAAGATCTGCAATAACGTTATCACTTATAAGCTGCCATCGGAGAGAGAGCTTGTAGATAAGTACCAATTATCGCGTTTTTCCGTCAGAAAARSCCTGTCAAAATTGGAAGCCATTGGTATTGTTAAACCCAAAACGGGCTCTGGTTATTATGTCAACACCTCTATTATCGGCTCTCCGTTAATCTACAATTCAATTACCGAAAACAGCTTCGAGCAAATTTCCTATAAGAAAGTGCAATTGAATAAACGACTACCGACTATTCATGAGATGCAAGTCTTTACTATTGGAGAAGATGACTATTTATGGCATATCAAGCGGTTACGTCTAGTCCAAAATAAAATCACACAGATAGAAGAAACCATTGTTCCAGTGCATCTTTTCCCGAAAATGAACGACAGTATTATTGAGAGTTCATTGCAAAAATATGCGCTGTCGTTAGGCTTGAAGATTGACAGTTATCTAACTAACTATAAAGCCATAAATTTATCCACGGAAGATGCCAATATATTGCAATGCAGACGTACCACTGCTGCGATGAACATTACCAATCGTGGTTTTTTAACATCCGGTGAAGCTTTTATTGTTAGCGATATTATTGATATAAATTATCAATGTACTTATCACACAAAATTCAATAATGAGAGTTTACAATATCGAGATCAAAACGACCGCTAGTTAGCGGTCATTTCTTAATAATATTTACGCGTTACGGCGTGTGAATACTGCCATCTGGAAGTCGGCTTTGAGTCCACTCATGAGGGCGATACTCTACCGGAAAATCAAGCGCCGCCGCGCGATTGATTTCGACTCCAATGCCTATGTCTTCTGAAGCATAAAGAAAGCCATTTCGGGGCTCTGCGGCATTAGGGAACACTTTTCTTGTGTTCTCCTTGTAATGCACATGCTCCTGAATTGCCGCGTTATGCAGGTGCACATTTAAATGAGTATTTACCGCAGCTCCAATTGGTGTCATATCGGGCGGACAGTGCCACGCAATACGAACACCGAAGCTTTCGCAAAGATGGCCTAATTTCAACGCGGGAGTGATACCGCCGATCTGTGAAACATGGCAACGAATGAAATCAATACGACGGTTAATAACGACTGACTTCCACTCTTCGGGGTTATTAAAAAGCTCCCCTAACGCTAGTGATACCGCAGGGCGGGATCGCACTTTGTTAAGATATATGATCTAATAGGTTTAAATTCATAAATTGATACCAACCTTGAGTCTTATAAAACACCTTTCTGTTGTCGAA
>ASHK01000162.1 GCA_000695745.1 Vibrio madracius
GCGATCATGTCGCATACGATTACCACGTATCAGCAACATCAGATCAGGCTCTTGATCAATGATGCTTTGTTCAAGTGTTAAGGCTTCTTGTTCTGTTGGCAATGTGTTGTCACCAGCAAGAGCAGCGGTAATCACGCCATTCTCTTCTAAGATGTCACCCGCGATTGCGCTCTCGAAACATTGAGTTTCGATCCGCTTTGAAACAATCTCGTTGAAAATCCAAGAACGCGCAGCCGATAAATATAGGCTGCGTTTATTCTGGTTGCGAGTTCGTACATTTTCACGTCCCCAACGTCTGGCTTCAGTGACATTACCACCATCTCGGCCAAAACGTTGCTGACCAAAATAATTAGGGACACCACCCGCTTCAACTTGCTGTAATCTCGTGCTCAACTCAGTCATGTCAGAAACGTCTGTAAGACGAATCTCAAACTGGTTACCCGCCAGATCTCCGGGCCTTAATTTCTTGTTGTGCCAGTCAGTTGCCACAACCTCAATACTTGGGTATTGCTTATGAAAATCAGCGAAATCAGGAACATTCTTTTTCGGAAGATGTACACTTAACCACTGCTCAGTGACCGCATGCTATCTTTCAACCCTGCCCAACCTATATCTTTGGATTTAACACCACAGAACTTGGCCAGTTCGTTGGCAACAAAGCTGGTATTTTCGCCATTTTTTCGTACTCGCAGCATCAAGTGCTCGCCTTCCCCGGCAAACGAATAACCCAGTACTTCTCGAACTACGAAATCTTCGTTGGTTGCTTTAAATTTGGCTGTCGTCGTTGGCTTACCGTTTAGGTAGGCTAAGTGTTGTAAAACATCGGTCATTATCATTGCCTATTAAGACGTAATCTTTCTAATCAATACCACAGCTTCGGTGGCAATTCCTTCTTTACGTCCTGTAAAGCCTAATCTTTCCGTTGTTGTCGCTTTCACATTCACATTCTCAATATCGGTATCGAGATCTTGTGCAATGACTTGACACATTTGGTCAATATAAGGAGCCATCTTAGGTGCTTGCGCCATAATGGTAATATCAGCATTAACGAGCTCGTAGCCCTTGGCTTTCACTTTGCTGTAAACATCACGAAGTAAAGCGCGACTGTCCGCCCCTTCCCACTCAGCATCGGTATCCGGGAAATGACGCCCGATATCACCTGCGGCTATCGCCCCCAGTAATGCGTCGCTTAAAGCATGAAGTGCAACATCACCATCAGAGTGCGCGATCAATCCTTGCTCATACGGGATGGCCACTCCACCAATGATTACAGGACCTTCGCCACCAAACTTATGAACGTCAAAGCCATGGCCTATTCTCATTGTTGTACTTCCTCTTTCGTTAAATAAAATTCAGCCAGAGCTAAATCTTCTGGCCTAGTAATTTTGATGTTGTCTCCTCGCCCTTCGACAAGCAATGGAGAAAGCCCAGTCCACTCAACGGCTGACGCTTCATCGGTAATCGAAACGCCTTCTTCTAACGCATTAGTCAGTGCGCTATGCAGCAACTCTACTTTGAACATTTGCGGCGTCAATGCGTGCCACAGGCCTGCTCGCTCTACAGTATGGTCAATACCATTAACATCATCAGCTCGCTTCATGGTGTCTTTAACAGGCGATGCTAAAATTCCCCCCACTGGGTGTACCGACACTTCGTAGATCAACTTACTAATATCTGCCAGTGTAATACAAGGGCGTGCAGCATCATGAACTAAGCACCAAGCATTGGGTACACGCTGCTTTACATACTCGATAGCAGCCAGCACAGAGTCAGCGCGTTCACTGCCTCCTGTCACTCGTATGACCGGTTTTTCGGATAAAAACGATAGACCAGCGTAATATGGATCATCTTCACTCACTGCGACGATGACGCTTTCCACGCTTGGATGGGAAAGCAACTTATCTATGGTGTGCTCTAGGATGGTTTTATCGTTTATCTTTAAGTATTGCTTAGGGATATTAGCTTGCATCCTGCTACCCGCCCCTGCAGCAGGAACGATAGCTATTATTGGATGGTGTTCGGGGATCATTGGTTATCCTCACCTATGATGCGATAGAACGTCTCTCCGTCTTGAATCATACCAAGCTCATGTCGAGCTCGTTCTTCAATAGCATCAAGCCCTTGTCGAGGTCATCAATTTCAGCAAACATCTCATTATTTCGGGTTTGAAGATTGTGATTAACTTGCTGCTGCACTTGGATTTCTGATTCTACCTGATTGAAGTCGACGATACCGTTTTTGCCAAACCAGAGAGTATATTGCAACCAAGAAAAACCACTAACAACACTAAGGTAAATATACGCATAAACTGGCACGTTCCATCGAAAAAATCTGCTCTTTATATACCACAGTTTACACCCTGAAATAAGTGTATAGAAAGTCCTGTTGGTGACTAAGATGAAAAGTGAGTGCCCACTCGCTCCAATAGCTGGCTTGAACTGACTTTTCCGCGAGTGTCATTTTTAAGTAATTTGACACTAAAACCTGCTGATTAAACCAGATACCATTAATGTACCTTTTGTCCCACTTTTTGATACTAGCAATTTCAAACACCATCGGCAGAAAGACGGCGTTTCAGGCCAGTTTTGGCTAACGACGGCATTCACGTTGCTTTTAGTTTCTCTGCATCATTAATGCTAGCCCTTTGTTAACAAACAAATTAATTACATGTTATTTACCTTTCGGATGCAATTAATCAGCTTAAATTTCAAAAGATACAGATTGTTACACTTGTCGATATTGTAAATGATAATAAATAGCATTAGCATTTATTCCCAATGCTAATATGATGTCATATACCAATAATTAAACATTCAGATTTGTCTCGATCTTACGAGCAAGGAAAGCCCATAATGAAATTCAAAGTGACCACACTTTGCAGTGCAGTGGTACTCGCACTTAACACCTCTCCGGCCTTTGCCGACCAAAACGATTCTAATGTTGACGAAACTCTCGTTGTACATGCACAAAGTTTTGACGATTACAAAGTTGATAGTGCTTCAGGTGCTATGCGTACTGATGCCTCAATGCTAGAGACACCTCAATCAGTAAATGTTATCCCTGAGATTGTATTGGATGAACAACTAGCAACCACTTTAGGCGAAGCATTGCAAAACGATGCGAGTGTCAGTGCAGGCTCACAAAAGTGGAATAGAGAAACGTTCTACCTTCGCGGATTCGAGCTATCCTCAACTAACGGCTATTTACGCAATGGTCATTCGTTGTTTACCCACTACATGCTACCAATTGAAACTTTAGATCGCATTGAAGTGATCAAAGGCCCATCAAGTCTTTTATATGGTAACTCTGCGCCAGGCGGCATGATCAATATGGTGTCGAAGAAACCTACCGCTACACCAAAAGTAAATGTGGGAGCAGACTTCGATAACTTAGGTAGTACTCGTTATCACGTTGATGCCTCTGGCAAACTAAATGAGTCAGGCACACTTCGCG
>ASHK01000163.1 GCA_000695745.1 Vibrio madracius
TTCACAATAACTTTATCGATATAGCGGTATCTGAAGACTTCCAACCCAAATTGGCTTTAGGTCAAAAGGTCGCGTTTACTAATGACGCTTATAGTGACAAGGTCTTCTTAGCGGTTGTGTCTGCAATTCAGCCGTCTTCAGATCAACAATCCCACAACATCAGTGTACGCGCCAAAGTTCAAGGCGAGGGCAACCAACTCGTGAGTGGCATGTACGTCAATGCACAAATCACACTCAGTAGTAAGACTGTAGTTGTTCCTATCCCTAAGGTAGCGATCTCATATTCACTTTATGGCGATAGCGTATTTGTTGTCAAAAATGCTCAGGGAAAACAGGTTGTTGAGCAGAAACTGATAGAAATCGGACCCCGTAAAGATGATTGGGTTGGCATTGTGTCGGGGCTCAACCCCGGCGAAATCGTGGTCACCTCAAATCAGCAGCAACTTAAAAAAGACACCGAAGTTAAGCTCAATAACTCAACTGTTTTTCCTAAATCTATTCACTAAATAACTAGGCAACATGATGAATTTTACAGATATATTCATAAAAAGACCGGTTCTTGCGACCGTACTGAGCCTAGTGTTATTAGTGCTAGGAGTTAAAGCGTTTTTTGAGCTCAGGTTCGACAATATCCAGAAATTGAGACTGGGGTCATCACAGTGACAACCACTTATCCAGGTGCGAGTTCAACCAGTGTTCAAGGCTATGTTACTCAACCTCTGCAAGCACAAATAGCGCAAGCAGAAGGCATTGATTATATGACATCGGAAAGCAGTCTCGGAAAGTCTCTAATTACAGTAAACCTGAAATTGGACTACCCGACGGATAAAGCACTGACCGAAATATTGTCATTAGTTCAGCAGGTGAAATACCGCTTACCCGCAGGAACTCAAGACCCAAGTATTTTGAAATCAACCTCTCAGTCGCCGATCCTTTATGTCTCGTTCTCAAGCGACCGTTTGGCTACTCAGCAAATTTCAGATTATGTGAGCCGAGTGGTTAAGCCAACGTTTTCTACGGTGGATGGAGTCTCTAAAGTCGACTTGTTAGGTCAGAGTGACTTTGCGATGCGCATTTGGCTCAACCCAACTAAATTGGCGGCGTTTGGTTTGACGGCTGCAGATGTACAAACAGCAATTCAAGGTAATAACTCGGTCAGTGCCGCAGGTAAATTGAAAGCGGATTATATTGAAATCGATATCAATGCTCACACAGATGCTTCATCTGTTGAAGAATTCAAAAAGATGGTACTGAAAGCCGAGAATGGTCAGTTGATTCACCTAGAAGACGTAGCAACCATCGAACTAGGAGCGAATACATATGATTCTCGCGTATTGTTTAATGGAACTAGCTCAATCACCACCGCGATCAGCAACACCTCAACCTCTAACCCATTAACCGTAGTTGAAGGTCTGTATGAGGTGCTTCCTGCGATAACGGACACTCTACCACTCGGTTTAAATGCTGAAGTGGTGTACGACTCAACAAAATTTATCGACAGTTCAATTAAAGAAGTGACCAAAACGCTCATTGAAGCTGCGCTCATTGTAATCATCATTATTCTCGCTTTCTTGGGTTCCATGCG
This sequence comes from Vibrio madracius, assembly GCA_000695745.1. GTDB lineage: Bacteria > Pseudomonadota > Gammaproteobacteria > Enterobacterales > Vibrionaceae > Vibrio > Vibrio madracius. The sequence goes on from ASHK01000163.1 coordinate 1,586, forward strand.
AGCGATGGTCATTCCATTGATCACGATTCCACTTTCATTAATAGGCTCGTTATTTTTAATGATGTCGATGGGTTTTAGCATCAACTTATTGACGCTATTGGCGATGGTCTTAGCTATCTCATTGGTGGTTGATGATGCGATCGTCGTGGTTGAAAACACTTTTCGTCACCTTGAAGAAGGCGCAGCGCCTGTTCAAGCTGCTATTGAAAGTGCCAGAGAAATCGCCGGTTCCGTTATTGCCATGACCATAACGCTTGCTGCGGTGTATGCGCCTATTGGTTTCATGGGAGGCTCACCGGAAAGCTGTTTACTGAGTTTGCATTCACTCTTGCAGGTGCAGTACTTATCTCCGGTTTTATTGCGTTGACGTTAACGCCAATGATGACCTCAAAGATGCTCAACAAGCAGATACTTCAAGGCGCAATGGTAATAAAAATCGACAATGTTATCTCAAGGGTGACTCATCATTATCAAAATCTCTTGGCTACAGTACTAAACAATCGTTTGTTGGTATGGCCTTTAGTGGTCACTTTTTTGGTTTCACTAGTGTTTATGTTTACTCATACCGCGAGTGAACTGGCTCCTCAAGAGGACCAAGGCGTTGTAATTTTGATGGGGCAGGGGCCGTCGCAAGCAAACACGGACTATCTTAGTCAGTTTACTCAATCGTTGGACAAAACCATCAACAGTTACCCGGAGACTGAAATGTCGATGATGGTTAATGGCTATCAGAAAGACAATCAGTTCTTTGGTCTTGGCGTGTTGAAAGATTGGGATTCAAGAGAAGCATCAGTAAAAGACATTATGACGCGGTTCCAAAAGGATACGGTCGATTTCCCTGGATTACAGGTATTTACGATTTCGCCCCCAGACCTGCCCGGTACTTCACAAGGATTACCGTTTCAAATGGTATTGAAAACACCGACAGGAACTTATGAGGAGCTCTACCAGTATGCGGAACAAATGAAAGAGTATGCGGTAGAGAGTGGCAAATTTATTTATGTTCAGAATGACTTAGAGTTTAACAAGCCTCAGCTAGAAATTACGATAAACCGAGATAAAGCGGCATTGATGAATGTGAATGCGCAAGAGATCGGAAATGTGCTAACCCGTTATGTGAGTGAAGGTTTCATTAATTATTTTGCACTCAACGAACGAAGCTATCAGGTGATTACTCAAGTTAAGCGCTCAGACCGAAGCTCTTGGAATGACATCGACCACTACTATGTGCGTTCAAATAACGGCACCATGGTCCCACTTGCTGCGCTTATCGCTATCAAACAGAGTGTGCAACCTTCGGCGGTGGATCAGTTTCAACAGCTCAACAGTGCAACCATTGAAGCCAAGATGATGCCGGGGGTGAGTATTGGTGAAGCGTATGCAGTGATGCAAGCGGGGGCAAAGCAAATTCTTCCCGCGTCGTATGCCACAGATTCATCAGGACAGTTGCGTCAGTACGTTCAAGAAGGGGCATCACTGGTTTCAACTTTTGCCCTCGCGCTTGTCATCATCTATCTCGTTTTGGCTGCTCAGTTCGAGAGTTTTAAAGACCCACTGATCGTATTGACCAGCGTGCCTTTGTCGATATTTGGCGCCATGATTCCTCTGTATTTAGGTGTCGATACTCTCAATTATTTACACTGAGGTTGGCTGGTCACGCTCATAGGCCTTATTAGTAAACACGGTATCTTGATTGTTGAGTTTGCTAACCAAACTCAACCTGAATTCGCTGGTGATAAGATTGCTGCTGTTAAGAAAGCGGCAACAGAGCGTCTACGTCCGGTTCTTATGACAACAGCAGCGATGGTCATTGGTGTCGTCCCTTTGTTAACCGCGGCAGGTGCAGGCGCACAAAGTCGTTTCTCAATCGGCTTAGTGATCACTGTCGGGATGACGATAGGCACTTTGTTTACGTTGTTTGTGGTACCAACCGTCTATACCTTCCTTGCGGATGACCATTCGGGAAAGGTAGCGGGTCAATCACAGTCTGTTTTAGCTAACGAGCAATAGCCGAGATGGTGGTAAACAACAAAACGCCAAGGAGGGCGTTAGCTGTCGGGGTGATCGCCACTATGCTGTTTGCTTTCCCCTGCTCACCCTTGTATGCGAATACCGGTCGCGGTGAGCAGCATTCGGTTGTGTCGCTATCAGAAGTGGTATTTATCGAGAACCCTCAAGAAGCCGAAAGTACCCTAGAGCATTATAAACAGGCGATCAAAGCGAATGAAGAGAAGCAAAAGCGATGTACTGATAACTGCGTGGCACTAAAAAAACAGCGACAAGCACTCAAACAAAGTGAAAAAGAGTTCATCAAAAAAACGGGCTTCCTTTGTTATCCATCTTGGGCGGTCCGGGTTATATGCCCGAAACGGGGTTGATGCTCGCACTGGGTGGTCTCTATTCATTTAGCACAGATCGAAAGAGCAGAGCGCTGCAGCGCTCAAGCATCAGTCTGGTTGGCATCAGCAACAAGATGGAGTCTGGGATTGGTTTTGGGTTGCGCTCAAAACAGAATTTATTCTTCGATAACAACAATATTCGTTATGTAGGCCGCCTCAGTTTTGGCAACCAGAGTGAATACTATTGGGGAGTAGGGTACGACAAGGGCGTGGCTCAATCGCAAAGTAGTGATACTTCGATGGATTACCAATTCGTCGATTACGATGCAGATCTGACGTTTCGCGTCAAAACCAATTGGTATATCGGTCCGGTTTTTCGATTGCGCTACTACAACCCTAAAGGGCAGACTTACCGGATAGTGCAACGTCGGATGATAACTTTACCACTTATCAAGACAAACCCTTGTCTGTTGGTGTCGGTGCAACTCTTCAATACGATACTCGTGATGTCACAGTGAACGCTTGGCATGGCATCTTTTTAGGGCTTGAAGCCACCAATTACAGTTCAACGTTTGGTAGCGATAATGACTATATCAAGGCCTCCATCGATTACCGTTACTACTATTCGTTCGCGAAAGGAAAAGTGGTCGCGCTGTATAACAAATTGCAATGGAGCCAAGGGGATGTGCCTTACTACGATTTGCCAACGCTAGGTGGGCAAGATTCGATGCGAGGAATATATCAAGGACGATATCGAGATAGCGTTGCTGTTGAAAATACCTTGGAATATCGATGGACGATTCGAAGTGCGCAAGGAGAACTGACTAAGCATGGACTAACGTTCTGGGCAGGACTGGGCTCAGTGGATTCCTCATTGGATGAGGTTTACTCCAATCTGCTTTATAGCTATGGCATCGGCTATAGATATGAGCTTCAACCACGAATGAATGTTCGGGTTGATTTTGGGATAGGAAGCAATGATGACAAAGGCTTCTATTTAACCTTTACCGAAGCGTTTTAACCCCCCTTATTATTTTTGAGGAGTCACATGAATAAGAAACTGTTATTAATTAGTCTAATGACCTCTTTGGCGACAATGGGCTGCACCAGTACCCAAGAGTTCTTAAATGAGCATCAATCAATGGCGTCCGAAGCGGCACTAAACCGAGCCAAGTTTGAACTGAGTTGTCAAACCGTCGAAACAACGATATTGAATAAAAAGACCATTGATCTTTATCGCTTCGAGGTCCCTCAATATCAGGTTGGGGTCTCAGGTTGCGGTAAAAAAGCGGTATATCAAGTGAACTGCAATCCTGAGAGCGGTTGTATGGTTTACGACAACAAAGACGCACCATTTTCAGATGAGAGCTCAACGAGGGAAAAATAACACTCGCCAGCGGCATACAAGCTAGTTCGACGTATGCCGTTTTTGTCTTACCCACACCCTAGCTGCCATCCTTCCATTTTTTGGCGAGACCAAAAGGTTGTCGTTTCTAAAAGTGCTTAAATCTAATAAAACTACCCCACCACTTTTGTCATCAAGACAAAGAGAGTGATGAAAGTAAATTAATCTATCAGCAGCGCTGCTGGAGACGAAACAAAGACGCGGCACTCATGCCTTGTGTGTTAATAGCGAGGAGAGGTTAAGGCGAAGGGGAATAAAAATCCCCGATATGGTCAATATCGGGGAAGGTGCTGTTTAGTACAGAGTTACTTTGGCTGTGTATTCCATACGGTCAGATTGGTTAACTGGGTGTTGGTAATAATCCACCGTGAAGTAAATAGGCTTGTCTTTGTTGATGCGTTTTGCGATTTTCTTTTCTAAGTCTTGAACAGAGTCAAAATCATACAAATGGAATGAATAACCTGGCTTTAGGTCCATCTCTTTCGCTTCTTGTTTAGTAATGAAAGTTTGGCGAAAAATCGAATCTAGGTAGGTGTCAAACTGAGTAGTAACGCTGTCGTCGGTCACAAGGATGTAGTCGTACTCATTCGCACGAATGGTATCGGTTTGCAGTCAGGGCGCGAGCATACTTTGCTCATTTTATAAGCCAAAGAATACTTGCGCTCTATAATCATCACTCCACCCAGCCTT
>ASHK01000164.1 GCA_000695745.1 Vibrio madracius
GGCTATCAAAGCGCTAGAAAAAGATCTCGATACAGAACTGTTTGTTCGAACTGGCAATAACGTCTCTCTGTCCGAAACAGGTAAAGCCATCTACAAAGACTGTGAGAATTTACTGATCACGTCCGCACGTATCCGACAAACGTGTGCACAGGTCTCCGGTGATTTTGCGACCGAACTGCGCATCGCTCACGACGACTCCCTCCCCGACACTTTGTGGCGTGATTTTTCTATCCATTTAAATCAACAATTTCCCGCCATCTCTTTCAATGTGGTGCTTGTCTCTTCTGGTGATCTGGCTGATATTGTAGAAAAGAAACAAGTCGATTTTGCGTTTGGTGTCGATTTTGAACGTGTCGAAAATCCACGTTTAGCCTATCAGCCACTGGGGAAAATCCGCATGATGTCTGTGTGCCGATCCGACAACAAGCTCTCCAAACTCCCGCGGTTTCGGATGAAGTACTGCGCGATTCAATGCAAGTATCTCTTGCCTACCTCAACCATCGCGACAATCCAGAGTTACTACCCTTTTCATTAAAGTACATCGGTTTCTCAAGCTTCGAATTTATGTTGAAGACAATTCTCTCAGAAGGAGCTTGGGGCGTATTGCCCGAGCCACTAATTCGACAACACCTCAGAGAACAAGAGCTTTCGGTGATCAAGCATACTTATGGCTTAACACAAGAAGACTACTGCATGTTTACATCTGCGGGTATGTCTGATCATCCCGCCATGATTTGGCTTGCTGACCAAGTGAGTGACTACTTGTTTGATTTTTAAACAAAGTACCATCAGTGAGCGTCAAAAATATTGCCACCAATATTATATTCTAATCTATTGATTTTCATAAGATAAATTCACGATAGCTTGTTTTACGATAATTCTGGACAAAGTTTTGTTTGAAAGATAACCAGCCTAGCTCAACAATGGATACAGATTTTAAAGAAGGTAAATCGTATGTATCCCAACAATCCACATAATGAGTCAAAAACACTGACAGTATCAGCCATTATTGCAACAGGCTTTGCTATCGCAGGACTTGTTGTAGGTGTGATGATGGGCTCACTAGTTATCGCGTTTGACGGCGTTTACTCACTTGTCAGTCTGCTGTTAACTTTATTGTCACTGGTCGCTGCAACACAGCTGAAGAAACCAAATAGTAAGGTAGCTAAGTATGGCCGTACAACGGTAGAAGGCACAGTAATCGCCATTAAAGCTTCTGTGATTCTATTAATTGTAGTTGCATCTTTGTACTCAGCTATTGCTGCTATGTTTGGTGGTGGTCGTCCAGTCAATACCTCTTTTGCAACAATATTTGGACTACTGAACGTCATTGGCTGTGCTATTTCATGGTGGTATATTTCGAAAAGAAATGCGGCGCTTAATTCAAATCTGATTGATGCAGAAACCAAGCAATGGCAGATGGATACCATGTTAAGTGTTGCAGTGATGACCGGTTTCATTGCCGCCTGGGTACTAGAGCAATCACCATTTGCCGCTTACAGTGTCTATGCTGACCCAATGATGATGATATTAATCTCGGCATACTTTATTAAAGTACCAGCGGTCATGTTAAAAGATGCCTGTGAACAGCTTGCCAGCCCACAGAGCAGCAAACGAATTACTGCCTCTAACGCTTAATCAAAACGTGTGATATCGAGTTTAAGCCGGAGCCTCTTGAGGCTTCGGCTTTTCTTTTGTCGCCCAATAACATATCAACGAACCAATCGTTACTAATGACACGCCCTGCCAAAATGAAGAACCTAAAGCAACCGACAGGTAGTATGAAGAGAAAAGCGTCGAAAAGACGGGAGTAAAATAGGAAAACGTTGCCAATAACACCATATTGCCGCCGATTATCGCTTGATTCCACAGCGCATACCCTGCTCCCATTACCACTCCGGATAATAGCAGTGTTGATAAAGATGAAACGGTAAAAGTCATCTCACTTTCAGCGCTAAATCCAAATTGAATCCACAACGTTATTGCTGTCGCGGCGAAAAACAACACTATTGCGTTTCTTCCATTACTCATTTTTGGAGTAATGTTGCAATAAAACGCCCAAATAAACGCGGCACTGAAGGCCATAGAATACGTCACTGGATTCGTCGCAATATTTGCAGCCAAAGTCTGTATAGAAAGGCCCGAATCGCCGGAGATACACCAAGCCACACCAACGAATGCTAATAATACACTGGGATATACTAAGAAGCTGACTTTGCGTTTACTTGAAACCACGGCAAACAGAACCGTTAACGCAGGCCAAAGATAATTAATGACCGCCATTTCCATTGCTTGATGACGATTATTCGCCATACCAAGTGCAAGGGCCAAGAAGATTTCGTAACTGACAAACAACACACCGCCAAGTAATAGGTATTTGCGATTAAAATTGGAAAACTTCGGAATTCCCATCACTATGGCCAAGGACAGCGTACTGACCGTGTACAGCATCGCGGCACCACCAATAGGGCCAAACAATTCTGCAATATTGCGCGTTAACGCCATTAATGTGCTCCACAACAATATTGCTGCCACACCAAAAAGCGTATATTTGTTTGCGCTAAGTCCGGCCATAATTACTCCTTCAATAATGGCAGTTATTTTTCCTATAACTGGTATCACCAATTACTATGCAACTCACTAGGTTTCTATTAACCTTAATTCAGCGAGTATGAAAAATATCCGTTAAAAGCCCCGCGATACAGTGCATTTGCCAATGGAAGTGGCTAAACTCGCTCTGCATTTTTAGGAAAACACAATTTAAAGTAACACTTTAACTATGCTCAATCTTTTGTCTATAAAAAAMCTGTTCTCCATTTTACTGATCATTGCCTTAAGTGGGTGTGTCTCATCAAGTATTGATCCATCTCGGTATGAAAAATCCCCGTCCTATACGATCATTAACGATACCCCTACTCGCTTGGATGACTATTTTTCAAGGGAAGTCGCCTCACATTCAATGACCACTGAGACGG
>ASHK01000165.1 GCA_000695745.1 Vibrio madracius
GCTAGTCGCGGTGTTAAGCCTCATTCTGATTCTGGCAACAGAGATGAAATTGGGAGGCAAAAACTACTTGGTTGGCTTTGCTGCCCTAGGGGGTGCGGTAGCGATTCATGCAGTTATGTATGTGTTTGTGGAGCGGTTTTGCAAAGGTACGCCAGTGCTGACCTATAATGCGGTACCAAGCTTTCTTGCGTCTGTGTTTTTGCTGGTAACGTCTTGGGTGATTGAGCAACCAGACGTAAGCCTGTTCACATTGGACTCGATGACAGCAGTATTGTATTTGGGCGTATTTGCCAGTGTCGGCGGCATTGTGGCCTATTTCAAATTAGGCCAAGTGTCTACGCCGTTTACTGCTTCGATCTGTTTTCTGTTCTTTCCGCTTATCGCATTGAGTATTTCTACATGGATTGCTGGGAACTCGATCTCGTTAGTATCTATGGGTCTGCTTTTACCTTTGCTGGGCGGGATTTTTGTCACCAAAGCCGACCCTGAGTTTTGGTTAAAGTATCAGCGGACAACACCGAAATCACAGTTGTGTGAGATGTGTATGAAGGAAATGATGGACTAAGTTTCACTTACATTTGGCAAGAAAAAAGCCGCCCAGAAGAAGACTCTGCGCGGCTTTCTATTGAGTTCAATGATTAGCTCGCAATTTGTGCTTTTTTCGTTGAACCAGCTTTAGATGCGTTAACCAATAGGATTCCCACAGTCAGTACCATTGAACCGCATAGTAGGAACAATAGGCGTCCTGTTGGTTCATTTGGAATTAGAGCCATAGCAAGGATACCGAAACCAGCCACACTGATAAGTTTACCTAGCATTGAACGCTGTTTAGTATCGAGATTTTGCTGCTCTTCACCTTCTGCAACAATCGGGGTATTCCAGTTGGTAAATAACTGTTCTACTTCTTTCTCGCGCTCAGGCGATAGTCCTCGGTAGAATTTAGTCGTTAGGATGAAGAAGCCACCAGTGAACACAACGTGTGCTGCTAAGCTAAGTCCAACTTTAAGATCTCCCCACTCACGACCTGTTAGAGCTTGCTCCAAACCAAACAGGTGCTCGATGTCTTCTGCTTGTAGTGAGATACCGAAGATGTAAGAAACGAAGCCACCGACGATAAGTGTTGCCCAACCCGCCCAATCTGGCGTTCTGCGAATCCACATACCAAGTAGCACAGGGATAAGCATTGGGAAGCCGATAAGCGCTCCAACGTTTAATACGATGTCGAATAGGCTCAGGTGACGCAACGAGTTAATGAATAAACCAATACCGATGATGATAAAGCCCATCATAATAGTGGTAAGTTTACTTACGATAACCAGCTCTTTTTGAGACGCGTGAGGGCGAACAATAGGGCTGTAGAAGTTCATCACGAAGATACCAGCGTTACGGTTTAGACCAGAGTCCATTGAAGACATAGTCGCCGCGAACATTGCTGACATAAGTAGACCCACCATACCTGCTGGCATTACGTTCTGCACAAATGCTAGGTATGCCGCATCACCGCCTACTGAACCATATTGCTCAGCAAAGTCAGGCATGAATGCTGCTACGTACCATGGTGGTAGGAACCAAATTAGTGGGCCAACGACCATTAGGATACAGGCCAAACCAGCCGCTTTACGCGCGTTCTCACTGTCTTTAGCACATAGGTAACGGTAAGCGTTGATGCTGTTGTTCATAACACCGAACTGTTTAACGAAGATGAACACTACCCAAAGGATAAAGATGCTCACGTAGTTAAGGTTGTTACCCATCATGAAATCACCGTGGAAGTTGTCTACGATATTTCCTAGACCACCACCGTGGAAGTACGCTGCAACTGCACAGGTGATTGTCACAGCCATGATGACCAACATCTGCATGAAGTCAGACGCGACGACCGCCCATGAACCGCCTGTTACTGCCATTAGCATCAGTACTAGACCAGTAACAACGATTGTTGCTTCCATTGGGATGTTGAATACTGCAGCAACGAAGATAGCCAGACCGTTCAGCCAAATACCGGCTGAGATCAAGCTGTCTGGCATACCAGCCCAAGTGAAGAACTGCTCTGAAGTTTTACCGAAGCGTTGACGAATCGCTTCAATTGCCGTTACTACTCGTAACTGACGGAATTTTGGTGCGAAGTAGAGGTAGTTCATAAAGTAGCCAAATGCATTGGCTAAGAATAGGATTACAACAACGAAACCGTCGTTGAACGCGCGTCCTGCGGCACCTGTAAACGTCCATGCTGAAAACTGTGTCATGAAAGCGGTAGCACCTACCATCCACCATAACATCTTACCGCCACCTCTGAAGTAATCACTGGTCGACGTGGTGAATTTACGGAACATCCAACCGATAGCGATCAGGAAAAAGAAGTAGGCGAGTACTACAAGAGTATCAATAGTCATGTTTCAGCCTTATATCATTCATACTGACGATTATAGTAAATAATCCTCTTGTAGTTTTGTATTACAATAAGCTTAAAGTGTGATGGGAGACGCATCTTTATTTTGTGTGGAAAACGATACATAAATCCTCACAAAGTAACCTTAATATAAATCAGCCACTTATGCTGCTTTCTTGTTTAGATTTGTTTTGTCTGTTGTATTGGTATCTAGGGAAGAGTAGTTGCTTAGGTTAAAAAAGTAAGGAGAAGAGAGGGTAAAGTCGGACTTATTGTGGTACAAAAAAAGCGAGCCAGAGGCCCGCTTCATCCCGAATAAAATGGCAAGGTCAGGGTTGATTAATTTACGTGTGCAACCGCATCTTTAACCAGTTGACCAAGTTCTTCCCAACGGCCTCGTCGATTAGATTGGTAGGAACCATCCAGGTACCACCGCATGCGAGTACCGACTTGATAGATAGGTAGTCATCAACATTGTTAAGGCTGACGCCGCCGGTAGGCATGAATTTGACTGGGTAAACAGCAGTCAGGGCTTTAACATGTTTACGCCTCCTGAAGGTTCAGCTGGGAAGAACTTAAGGGTACGTAGACCCATCTCCATCGCTTGTTCAACAAGGCTTGGGTTATTTACGCCCGGTACTATTGGTACGTTTTTATCCAAACAATATTGGACTGTACGTGGGTTAAATCCAGGACTTACGATAAAATCAACACCCGCTTCAATGGCTTGATCAACCTGCGC
>ASHK01000166.1 GCA_000695745.1 Vibrio madracius
CTCAACAAGGCGCTTCGCCTTCTCAATCACCATTTCAGCAACTTGCACGTGACGAGACGCTGGCTCATCAAATGTCGAGGCAACTACTTCACCTTTCACTAGGCGTTGCATCTCGGTTACTTCCTCTGGACGCTCATCGATAAGAAGAACCATCAATTCACATTCAGGGTGGTTATGCGCAATACTTTGAGCGATGTTCTGCAGCAGCATTGTCTTACCCGCTTTTGGCGGAGCGACAATCAGGCCACGTTGACCTTTACCAATCGGAGATGCAAGGTCAAGAACACGAGCGGTGATGTCTTCTGTTGAACCGTTACCACGCTCCATTATCATGCGTTCGTTAGCATGTAGAGGTGTTAAGTTTTCAAAAAGAATCTTGTTACGCGCGTTATCAGGTTTGTCGTCATTAACCGTGTTAACTTTTAACAGCGCAAAATAGCGCTCACCGTCTTTAGGTGGACGAATCTTACCAGCGATTGAGTCACCAGTGCGAAGGTTAAAACGACGAATCTGACTTGGAGAAACATAGATGTCGTCTGGACCTGCTAGGTACGAACTGTCTGCGCTACGCAGGAAACCAAAACCGTCTTGAAGAATCTCTAAGACCCCGTCACCAAAGATATCTTCACCACTTTTCGCATGGGCTTTTAAGATGGCGAAAATGATGTCTTGCTTACGCAGACGAGCTAAGTTTTCCAGACCAAGAGATTCGCCAAGTTTAACGAGCTCAGAAACAGGTCTGTTCTTCAATTCTGTTAAGTTCATTGTGGTGGATGTTTGTTTAGTCAAAATAGGATCTGTTTTGTTGTTAAGAAGGATTTGGTCTCAGGATCGACCAAGAAGTGAACACTTGTTTATTTAACGTGCGATAAATTATCACTAAAACTGAGTCTAGTCTAGCTTTGAAAAAAACAAAACCGTGTATTTGTTAAGATACACGGTTTTCATTACTTTTCATTATAGATTCGCATCCAAGAACTCTTTAAGTTGAGTCTTTGATAGTGCACCAACTTTCGTTGCTGCTACGCCACCATCTTTGAAAAGAAGTAGCGTTGGGATACCGCGAATACCAAACTTAGGTGGAGTACCTGCGTTTTGGTCAATGTTAAGTTTGCCGATAGTGAGTTTGCCTTCGTACTCCTCTGCGATTTCATCGAGGATTGGGGCAATCATTTTACAAGGACCACACCACTCCGCCCAGAAGTCAACAAGAACCGGGCCTGCAGCGTTAATTACGTCAGTTTCAAAACCGTCATCCGTCAGCTGCAAAATCTTTTCACTCATCTTTCACTCCGATATTTTTGTATTGATTGAGATAATCACCAACAATTAGATCTCCTATTGGAATGTATTTACCTTCGTATTGCAAGCTTAAGCTGATATTCTATACCGATGAAAAAGACGCATATCACAGAGCAAAAGTTCGCCGAATTAGATTTGCACCCGCAAATCATTGAAGGATTGGAAAAAAAAGGGTTCGAATATTGTACCCCTATCCAAGCCTTGGCGTTGCCGGTACTGCTCGCCGGCCGAGATATTGCAGGACAGGCCCAAACCGGGACTGGGAAAACGCTTGCGTTTTTAACTGCTACCTTTAATCACCTACTAACAACGCCAGAACATGATGGCCGCAAACCGAACCAACCGCGTGCGATTATCATGGCTCCAACCCGCGAACTTGCTATCCAGATCCAAAACGATGCCAAGCCGTTGATTGAGAGTACAGGCTAAAGACCGCACTTGCCTACGGTGGCGACAGCTACGACAAGCAGTTGGCTAAGATCGAAGAAGGCGTCGATATTCTTATCGGTACCTGTGGTCGTATTATCGACTTCTACAAGCAGCGTGTTTTCAACCTAAACAACATTCAAGCCGTAGTGTTGGATGAAGCCGATCGCATGTTCGATCTTGGTTTTATTAAAGACATTCGTTTTTTGTTCCGTCGCATGCCTGAGCCAAAAGACCGTTTGAATATGCTGTTCTCAGCAACCCTGTCTTACCGAGTTCAAGAACTGGCCTTCGAACACATGCACAACCCTGAGCACGTTGTTGTCGAGCCAGAGCAAAAAACTGGTCATCGAATTCAAGAAGAGCTGTTCTATCCATCGAACAATGAAAAAATGGCTCTGCTACAAACACTCGTAGAAGAAGAGTGGCCAGATCGCGCTATTATCTTTGCTAACACTAAACACAAATGTGAGAAAGTCTGGGGCCACTTGGCTGCCGACGGTCACCGTGTCGGTCTACTTACTGGTGATGTTCCTCAGAAGAAGCGTGAGAAAATCCTAGAGCAGTTTACACGTGGTGATGTCGATATTCTGGTTGCTACCGATGTAGCGGCGCGTGGTCTGCATATTCCTCAAGTAACTCACGTATTTAACTACGACTTGCCAGACGATTGCGAAGATTACGTTCACCGTATTGGCCGTACTGGTCGTGCTGGTGCAAGTGGTCACTCCATCAGCTTTGCTTGTGAAGAATACGCGATCAATTTGCCAGCGATTGAAGAATACATTGAGCACCAAATCCCAGTCTCTGACTACGATTCCAGTGCACTACTTACAGAACTGCCTGCGCCACTTGTTCTGAAAAGCCGTAACTCAGGTCAGCGCCGTACCAACACTGGTGGTTCAAGACCGTCAAACAGAAAGCCTCAAAGAAGGCCAAGAGCGCCACGATCTTAACAGGAAGTAAGCAGTATTTATGAGTCTCGCAGTGAATTCTTCGCCACTCTACGCTGCCATTGATTTAGGCTCCAACAGTTTCCATATGTTGGTAGTTCGTCATATTGATGGCAGTGTTCAAACGATGGCTAAAATTAAGCGGAAAGTTCGTCTAGCCGCTGGTCTAGATGCCGAGTTAGCCCTTAGTCAAGAAGCGATGCAACGCGGCTGGGATTGTTTGAGTCTTTTCGCTGAAAGGCTACAAGACATTCCAAAAGAAAATATTCGTATCGTTGGGACTGCGACTTTGAGAACCGCGACCAATGTGGATATTTTCTTAAAGAAGGCCAACGACATTCTCGGTTATCCTATTCAAGTCATTAGTGGTGAAGAAGAAGCTGCGACCATCTATAAAGGGGTGGCTCATACCTCAGGTGGTGCTGGTCGTCGCTTAGTCGTCGATATTGGTGGAGCCAGTACAGAGCTCATCATCGGTGAAGGCTTTGAACCTAAAGCTCTCACCAGTTTAAAAATGGGCTGTGTGACTTGGCTAGAGCACTACTTCAAAGACCGTCAACTTAATAAAGCGAACTTTGAACGTGCCATTGAAGGAGCTAAGCAAGCACTCACACCAATACTGGACAACTACCAGCATATTGGTTGGGATGTGTGCGTTGGCGCTAGTGGTACCGTGCAAGCACTGCAAGAGATCATGCTGGCTCAAGGTATGGATGAAGTCATCACTCATGCCAAACTAAAGCGTCTTCAAAAACAAGCCATGCAAGCCGATCACTTGGAAGAGCTTGATATCGACGGCCTAACTTTAGAACGTGCTCTCGTCTTCCCAAGTGGTCTCTCTATTCTGATTGCCATCTTTGAGCTGCTCAACATCGA
>ASHK01000167.1 GCA_000695745.1 Vibrio madracius
ACAACTGCTGGTTCCAACATTGCAGCCTCTCTCAGGTCAGCGGAGTCATCAAGCGGAATAAGGTTAAATTCGGGTATCGTGAGATATTCACTAAATGCACCGTCTTGGCGAGAGCCAAAATAAGAATAGTCTGTGCATTTTGCATAGTGTTTTTCTCTACAGAACTGACATTTGTTGCAAGGAATAAGGGGAAGATAGCGACTTTTTTCCCCTTTAACCCCTCATCGACATCTTCGCCCAACCTCTTGATAGTTCCAGAAAACTCATGTCCGAGAACCAAAGGATAGTGATAAGGACCATTTACATAAGCACGCGGAATATCAGAACCACATACGCCAGCTGCACCGACTTTGACTAGGACTTCGCCTTTGCCTGGTACAGGAATCTCTCGTTCTTGCAGTTCAAATTTCCCGAGTTCTATTAAAGACAACGCCTTCATAAAAAATTCCCACTTTATTAATGAAGTATTTCAGGGCGACAGAAATTCACACCTACTTATTATAGTGTAAACCTCATTTGGCCATAAAATAGATTTGAATAATTAACTTATACCAAAGCACGCATATAAATTTATATTTAAACACATAAACCTAGCTCAACCTATGTTGTTAAGTAATGATTATTTAATTAACTATAGGTCAATCCTTTTTCTATCAAATTAATTAGAATATGCATAACTATAGTATGGACTTCTTGTATTCTGTCAGCCCAACCTTGGTAATCAACTCTGATCTCCACGTCACAAAGTTCAGCTAAGGGACCACCATCCTTTCCGGTTAAACCAATTACCTGCATTCCTTGCTCTTTAGCTACTTTTGCAGCCTGAAGAATATTTGCTGACTTACCACTGGTACTAAAACAAACTAGCACATCTCCTGCTTTACCAACTGATTCAACGTATCGAGCGTAAACATGGTCAAAACCAAAATCGTTCCCTGCGCAACTTATATGTGTTGGGTCACTAATGGCTATCGCTGCAATACCAGGTCTATCCTCTCTATAACGACCTGTCAGTTCCTCCGCAAAGTGCATTGCTTCGCAGTGAGAGCCTCCATTACCACAAGAAATAATTTTGTTTCCTTTTTTTAGACTAGAAATTAGCACTTTACTAGCTGCATGTATTTTCAGAATAGAATCTTGGTCTTGACTAAATTTTGAGATAACATCTGATGCTAGTTTTAATTCACTGATAATGAGTTCTGTCATCAATCAATCCTCAATAACCATCATACCTTTAACAATAAACCCTTCTTTGCGATACATTTCACCCATTAACTTAGGCACACCATCGATCGAGACTTTGTTAGTAATCAATTTGTCTACGAATAGTTTATTATCGGCGATCGCCAACACAGTATCAGTCCATTCATCACGTGGATATTTGTTATATATGGAATTAAAAACACCGACCATAGAACATTCTTTTCGCATAAATAGATCGTAAGTTCTTTGTGTTGCAGTCATATCAGAGTGTGGATTTCCTAATAGCACTACTCTGCCACCTTTAGCACAACAATATAGCGAGTTTTCATAACTAATGGTTGAACCACTAGCTTCAATACATACATCCATCCCTTTTAAATTTAGGCTTTCTAGACATTCATTCGGATGCTGCTCTCTGATATTAAACGCATTTTCAAAACCTAGTTTTTTACAGAATTCTATTTTCGCATCATCGACATCAAACATAACAATCTGCCCCGCACCCGCTATCTTTGCCCAGTTAGCGACTAGAAGACCAATTGGACCTGCACCAAAGATCGCAACATTTTCATTTAGCGATAGGCCACTTTTTCTAACGGCATGCAAGGCAACAGCTGCTGGTTCTAACATTGCGGCAGATGAGTAGGTTACATGTTCGGGAATAGGAACTAAGTTGAATTCATCTACGGCTAGGTATTCAGAAAAACCGCCATCTTCTCGCGAACCATAGTAGCTATAAGACTCACATTGCACGTAGTCAGCCTGCAGACATGATTGGCATTTATTACATGGCCTCAATGGAAATACCGTCACTTTTTGATTTAACCAATGCTCATCTACTCCATCCCCTAATGAAACTACTTGCCCGCTAAATTCATGGCTAAGGACAATTGGATAAAAGTGCGGGCCATCAACAAACGCTCTTGGGATATCAGAGCCACAAACACCTGCGGCCATAACTCGTACTATCACCTGTTTAGCACCAGGCACTGGCATTGGTGCCTCATCTACTTGAAGCTTGCCCAAACTAACTACATTTACTTTTTTCATGCTAAATCCTTCAATCTTTGGAAGAAGGATTATTCTTTAATAATCCTTCTGGAATATAATTAAACTCTACAATTAACCACCTACAGCAAGAAGGCCTGCATAGGAACCTATAATGCCGAATGCGAAGATATAAGCGACTATCTTATTAGGATTAATTTTTTTATTAACTAATTTCAAGATCCCTAATGTCACCAACAATGGAATTAAAGCAGGAAGAAGCGAATTTAGAATCTCTTGGATATTAATGCTTATTTCGTTATAGCTGATGACTAATGGTGTAATAACGTTAACTCGCGTTGCAGCCATTCCACCAACCACCATCAAACCTATTAACGCAAACAAGTTAGTCAGTTTATCTAGCAGGCCCGCTTTTAGTATGTCGATGATAACTGTTCGGCCTTTTTTATAGCCCATAAAGAACATGTTCAAACTTGTGAAAATCATTACTGCTTTGTAGCCCACCTCAAACAAAATTGGACCAGCATAAGAGCCCTCAACAGCCAAGTTACATGCTATTGCCGCCAAGATGGAATATAAAATTGCTTGTAATGTATCACCAATCCCTGCTACTGGGCCCATTAGACCAGATCGTAATGTAGTAATTGCCTCATCAGGTATTTCTTTACCTTCCGATTTTTGTTCCTCCATGGCCACAGTAATACCAGTTATCGCCAAACCACAGAAACTTGGCTCGGTATTAAAGAAACTCATGTATTTTTTCAGCTCTTGTACCTGTCTTTCTTTGTCATTTGGATAAAGTTTTCGAATAACAGGAACCATCGCGTTGGTTTGCCCTAGAGCCTGCAAACGTTCGTAGTTATAAGTTGTTTCACTTGAGTAATTCAATGCCCAAGTTTTTAGCAAATCAGTTTTCGATAATTTTGACATTTTAGTACCCTACTATTTTTGTGGCGCTGCTTGGTCATCTGATGCGATAAAGTCCTTGCCGCTTTTAATTACAGCAATAACGATTGCAAACAGTGCAATACCCATAATGCTAAGTTCAAAATATGCCGCGACTAAGAAACCTAAGAAGAAGAATGGCATTAAGTGTTTTTTACCCAAGAAACTCACCAACATCGTAATACCAAGCGCGGGCATGATACCGCCAATAACTTCGAACGCTGAGACTAAGTGTGTTGGGATAACTTCAAGGAACTCCTTCATAAACTCTGTGCCAAAGTACACAAGACAAAATGCAGGAATACCATTAAGAATGAATGATACAAAGAATGACGGCACGTAGTTCATCAAACGCATCCCAGTGATATTACCTTTATTCAACATGTCCTCTGCCATATGTACCCATATAGAGTTGATTGTCATATAGCCTTGCCACGAAAGAATACCCAGTAACGAGAACGGAACTGCGAACACTACAGCAGTGGAAGGATCAGCCCCAGAAAGGACCGTCATCGCGGTACCAAAAACCGAAGCGACCATTAAGTTACCAGGCATCGTTCCCCCAACGGTCATCCAACCAAGGTAGGCTAAGTTTATATACGCAGCAGCCTGCATACCAACCATAGGTTCACCTAATGCCAATGCAGTCATGAAACCAGACATAATTGGATATAACCAAGTACGAGTTAATAGGTGACTAACCCACCAAGTACTTAATGTTGCAACTAATGCAACTAGAATTGCGGATGTAAGCATAAATACTCCTAAAGCGTAGACCTCTTCATTTATTAATTGAAGGCAGGTTCTTGGTCAGCTAATTTTATTTGTTCGATAAATTCAATTGGATTGTCGTTTGGTAGTAGCTTGAATACGACGGGAATGTTAAGTTTCGCAATTTCGTGAAAATATGAAATTTCACTATCGGAAGCCGCTATATTACGAAATACTTTCCTGCGATTACTATTAATTCCCATCCCACCAACAATAATCTCTTTGATAGCTATGTTGTTTTTAATCAGCTCAAATAGTGGCTGGGACCTTTAGTTAGAATCAAGATTCTATTATCAGCTCCATCACTATCTACGGTAGCAAGTTTTTCTACAGCTTCTTCAATATCAAAAACGTCGAGCTTCATATGACTAGGAATAGCCATTTCAAGCACAGACTTCATAAAATCATCATTCCGTAACTCATTATCACAAATGACGATATTCGTAATTTGATGAAGTTTAACCCAACCAGTCATAACCTGACCATGAATTAACCTGTCATCTATTCTAGTAACTATGATCTCTGACATATAGACTCCTGATCGAAATAACTTATCGATTCCTTTGCTTCATTGATACTACTCATAAACAGAGACTGAATATTACTGCATTCATCTCTTTCCATTATTAAATTCAAGATAAGAGGCACATTGGCACCTGAGATTAAGTAATAGTCTTTGCTTGTTCTCATTAATAACGCAGTTGCATTCCAAGGGCTGCCATTCATAACATCAACAACCACTAGAACTGGTTTCTCCTTTGCGTCTTTTTCATAAACAACAGCAGTCATTTCTTCTGCTGTTCTTTGAATCTTATCTCTTAGTATTTCGGTATTTTCTCCTGGTAAGAATTCAAGAGCTCTAATGTTTTCTTGCTTTCCTACCAACATATATGCTGTATTTAATAACTCTACCGCTGCATAACCATGTGTAACAAGGATGATTGGGATTGCCATATTTTTATCCTTAATGATCATCGATTATGCAAGACAGTTTTCAAAATCGACTGCCATCTTTTCCCAAGCTGTTTCGATTTCATCTTGATTGAAAAGCGCAGAACCCAATACAAATACATCAACACCAGCTTCCTTATAACGCTTAAACGTTTCCGTGTTACAACTGCCATCTACTTCAATTTGGAAGGTCAAATCTTTGAGCGAACGATATGTCGCTAAATCTTTTATTTTATCTAGTACATCTGGAATAAAAGGTTGCCCTCTAAATCCTGGATCAACTGCCATTACAGTAACTTTGTCGACATGAGGAAGAAGCTGGTAGAGTTCTTGAACGCTAGTTTCTGGGTTAATCGCTAAACCTTTTTTTACTCCTAACGAATCAAGCCTATTGAATAACCGATAAGCAACCCCATTAATGCTCTCAATATGTACAGTAATCATCGCAGCTCCGTTAGCGACCAACTCGTCTACATAGTCTTGTGGGTTAGTGACCATTAAATGGCAATCGAAAGGGAGACTGGACAATTCACTAACTTCTTTAACGTATGTTGGAGATAACGTAATGTTAGGGACGAAATGCCCATCCATAATATCGACATGATAAGAATCACACTTACCATCCAAAAAACGGATTTGCTGTTCTGTCTTTAACAATGGCATACACATTAAAGAAGGACTGAAGGAAACATTTTCCATAATTATTAAACCTATTTTTAGACTAAGACTCTTTCATAAGAGCAAATGACATGCCAAAAAAAATTTAATATAAGTTTCAATAAGATAGACTCAATTATTAATAGTGTATTAATCAAGAGGGCGAGTGTATTGCGGAGTGTATTGGATACTGCTGTATTGTAAGTACAGAGACAGATAGGACGTTAAACCGAATTAACTTTGGCAGACCTAAAGACCTGTCTTCTTATTTAACAAAGAAAGCAAACACGGATTACAAGTAACTTCATTTTTTCGTCATGATGGTTTGGAACTTAGACAAATGCGTCGCCATCAACGCCGATGGCTAGCTATGTACGATTCAACACCTGATAGCCTGCCTGGGAGTGCGTGGCGATAGTGATTCTTGATGCTTTGAATGTTAAACGCTGACTTCGTATCGACCGACAACAGCAAGTAGAGTGCTATCATCCAAGTCGATATGAAGGTTTAAAGCGAGGGTATTAGGAGATATTTCGAAGGTAATGGCATAGCCAGGCAATGGCATGATCGTTAATACTTGCCCGGTTCCAAACTAAGCTGTATGCGACTTTTCCATACTCAAATGGCAGCGGTTTTGACACTAACCCTTTCGCCTGAAGCGCGACATCTGCCCATTTTTTTGAGCTAGTAAACAGCAAATTGGATTGATGACACAGCACTGCTGCAGCACCAAAATCCGACACGTTAACCTTGACGTCTCTGGCACGGTATTTCTGACGCAAAGTTTGTTCAAAGTAAGGGCGATTAAGCTCAGCATCAGCGATGCCGATATGCTGGCTATTTAAGTAATCATCAATCGTAAGTTCACGATCCGCTAATGGGTTGTCGGCGGACATCAAACACACCAATTCGTCTTCCAGAATCACCTCCCAAATCAACTCTTTGGTATTAGTGGGGGCTTGGCTGACATCGTGAGGAAGAATGATGAAATCCACTTGCCCACTATGCAAAGCGTCGAAACCAAAACGAGCTTTTGTCATGATATTCAGTTTGGCTTTTGGTGTGCACTCAATGGTAAGCCGAGCCAAAGAGTGAGCAAACAGCTCAAAAGTACTCTCCCTCATCGATAGGCTAAATCGACCTC
>ASHK01000168.1 GCA_000695745.1 Vibrio madracius
CTGAAGGTGAGTTTCGCTCTAATCTACATCGCGGTGGTAGCGCTCAGCTTATCAAGCTGTCTAAAGAAGAGCGCGTGACAGCTGTAGCAGCAGCTAAAGCGATGGGACTGAACCTATGTGGTGTTGATATTCTGCAATCGAAAAATGGTCCAGTTGTGATGGAAGTTAACTCGTCACCAGGCCTAGAAGGGATTGAAAACGCGACAGGTAAAGATGTGGCGGGCCTAATTTACGAATTTATCGAGAAAAACGCCAAGCCTAACAACAACAAAACAAAAGGACGTGGTTAAATGGCAAAAGAGCTTGTCATTGCGGGCGTAGAAGTACGCCCGGGAGAGCGTAAAGAAATAGATATACCGGTAGCTAAGCTATACACCGATGCGGAAGTGTCAATACCAGTTCAAGTCATTCGTTCTAAGAAGGAAGGACCTGTGGTATTTGTCAGTGCTGCAGTGCATGGTGACGAACTCAACGGTATTGAAATTATCAGTCGTCTCATTGCAGAAAACTTAAAGCTTCAGAACGGTACTCTGATTTATGTACCTATGGTGAACGTGTACGGCGTGCTTAACCAAAGTCGCTATATGCCGGACCGTAGAGACCTAAACCGCTGTTTCCCTGGCTCTAAGAAAGGCTCACTAGCAGGTCGATTAGCACATACTTTCCTTGAGAGTATCGTTGCACATTGTGATTACGGTATTGATCTGCACACTGGTGCCATTCATCGTTCAAACTTACCACAAATTCGTGCGAACCTTGAAGATGAAGAGACTAAGCGATTGGCGGAAGCCTTTGCAGTACCTGTACTTCTGAATGCAAACATTCGAGATGGGTCATTGCGTGAAGCCGCTGTAAACCATGGTGCACGAGTTCTTCTTTATGAAGCAGGCGAAGCACTGCGTTTTGATGAGCTTTCGATCCAAACCGGTGTTAAAGGTGTTCTTCGCGTACTTAAAGCACTTGGTATGATTCGTAAACGCGTATCAAAAGCCAAAACAGAGCCTTTCATCGCCAACCGCAGTGATTGGACTCGTGCAGATGCAAGTGGTTTTGTAAAAGAATACGTTCAGTTAGGGTCAATGGTTGAAAAAGGCGAAACATTAGCTGACATCAACGGTCCTCTGGGCAACAATATCAGTCAAGTTAAATCAAACCGTACTGGTATTATCATTGGTAAGCAGAACATTCCTTTAGTACAGGAAGGCGAAGCCATGTATCACATTGCGTATTTTGGAGATAGCGCAGAAGAGGTATTTGAACACATCGAAATCATGCAAGAGTCGATTGTTCCTGTAGAACCGAGCATGTAATACTATGCCAAACACATATAATGACAGAATGATTATTGGTAACTTGGAAGTCTGTAGCCTTCCAGAGTTAGGTATCTTTGACTTAGAAGTTCGTATTGATACAGGTGCAAAAACATCGTCGCTGCACGTTGACAATCTTCAACGCTTTAAGCGTGATGGTCGCATGTATGTTCAGTACGACCTGCATCCGGATATTTACCACTTAGAAGAAATCGTACATTGTGAGTCACTGATTCATGACTCAAGACGTATCAAGTCATCTAACGGTGACTCAGAGCAACGTTGTGTGATTCAAACTTTATTCCGTTTGGGGGATAGAGAGTGGCCAATCGAAATTACGCTAAGCAATCGTCAGGATATGTCATATATGATGTTGTTAGGGCGCGAAGCGATGGCCGACAAAGTTTATGTAGACCCAAGTAAAGCGTTTCTGATTGACTAAAAAAACCGCCTTCGGGCGGTTTTTTTATACCTATTTTTCACAAGCTAAACAGCAAACAAAAAAAGTAGAGTACAAGACTCTACTTTCACGTTTAGGAGGAAAGATCACAATACTTATGCTGGGTCTAAAACGTCGTCGTTATCCATTTCATAATCATAGTCTTTCGAAGCTTCATGATACTTCGATTTACTATTTAAAGTGTGGAACGCTCGTCTTCCGCGTGCTAAGCGAACGTATTTAAGCCAGGTGTGTTCCAATTTAGATTTCGCCTTGCTCGGGTTAACGATCACTTTAGTGAAGTGTTTTTCTTCCGCATTTTCTGGAGTAATATCACCGCGCTCAAGCGCAAGCATAGTTTCACCAAAAGTTACTAAGATGTCTTCTTCTAAAAGTGTAAAATCTCCCGATTTAGCGAATCCGCGTGGAAACTTTACTGCATCATAAAAACGTTTCTTGCCGTGGCGAAATTGAGTTTCAGTCATAGAGACCTCAAAGCAAATAGGTAGTAAAGCAAGGTAATTCAGGTGGGTCCGTAACAATCAATGAATGTCGACTAAACCGTTGAATCCCGTGTTGGTTCGATGCTGAAAATAGTGTGAAAAGGGTAATAAAGGAAACGAAATGTTTTTGTCGAAATCACAAAATTTCTTTATGCTTAAGCAAGCATAACTGTGTAAGAATACTGGGCTAACTTTTTCGCTAGCTCAACTACTTAGAATCTGTTTAAGAGTCATTTTATGGACGTAAAAGTATTTCAAACTTTCCTCGAAGTCGCGAAGGAAAAGCACTTTGGCCGCGCATCTGAAAATCTCTATATTACTCAGGCCGCTGTGAGTGCTCGCATTAAACAATTAGAGGAATACTTTGATACTAGGCTGTTTACTCGGCACAGGAACAATATCCAGTTAACGTCAGCGGGTCAAAGGTTAGTCGGGTATGCAGAAGTCATGGTATCGACCCTCAAACAAGCGACCTTCGATTTGTCATTAGAAAGCAACAAGGCATTGCAGCTGACCATTGGTGGCACCCCCAACATATGGGATGCCTATTTACAAAACTGTCTCAGTATCGTTACTGACTCACTGACAGGTTACGGTTTCGTTGCTGAATCGCTTGGGCGGGAACAACTTAATAGAAACTACTAGAACGTACGTTAGATCTGGCTTTTTCGTTTGACCCATTTAAGGTTGAAGAATTTAAGAGTTACCAGATCGCGGAACTGACCTTGGTATTGGTCTCAACTGAAAAGCGTGAACTTGAAGAAGCATTTAAAGATAAATACGTTTATGTCGATTGGGCACTCAGTTTGCTTTCGAACATGCTGATCGTCATCCAAATATCCCAGCACCGTATTTACGCACATCGACAGGTCGAATTGCGCTCGACTTTATTCTTGAGAAAGGTGGTTGTGCGTATTTGCCTTCTTCATTAGTGGAACCGTTTTTGGAATCTGGGCAGCTCTATCAAGTTGAGGGATCAGAGGTGTGGTCTCGACCGCTATTTATAAGTTATCGTAAGAACAGCACCTCTCTTGAGGCTATCTTACAAGTAGAGAAATTGGTGACTAAGATAGAGCCGACGACAACGTATTTGATGCAGCAGGCAGGGGAAAACACCGAATAAACAGCTCCCAATGTCGTGGCATTGCAAACGCAAAAAAAGGGCTTCACCGATAAGGTGAAGCCCTTTTTGTTCATAAAGAACGGACGCTACGCGTTGACAACGGTTAAGTTGTTCATCCAATAACGTTTTAAATAACGATGGAAACACAGCCCAAATTTGACGACTTCTTCAAACAGCATACAGGCGTAAACCACTTGGAATTCAAGACCGAATATAAACGCTGCTGTGGCGGTTAGTGGTAGTCCCACTGTCCACATAGCAATAAAGTCCATTCTTAAACAGAACTTGTTATCGCCACCAGCGCGCAAAATCCCGTTGATAATAATTAGGTTCAGCATGCGTAACCAAATCGCACAACACAGAATAAACATAGCGGGTGCCGCCAGAGGATAGAGTTCTTCGGTGGTTAGGTTTAACCATTCTAAAATAACTTCTCGTCCAAATAGCAATATGACACCTGTGGCAAGGCCAAACAGAAACACTGCTTTGATAAAGAATTTAGACATACGGAATGCCTGTTCAAATTCGTCTCTGCCTAAAGATTGCCCGAGTAGTACAGAGCAGGCGACCGAAATGCCGAAAAATAACGAATAACATAACGACTCAAATGGTCCCATCATGCTAAAGACTGCAAGCTCCGTTGTGCCCATATGACCAAAGATCACTTGATACATGAGTGTGCCCATTGCCCACAAGATCGCATTCAAGGTCGTCGGGACTGCGAGCTTTTTATAAGAGCCCCATAGTCGTTCGCTATTCTCTAGTTTTGTCTCAATCAGTAGCCAGTGATTGCGATAATTTAGATACGCCCAGATGAAAACTACTTGGCACAGTCGAGAAATCGTCGTAGCCAATGCCGCACCGGCTACGCCCATCGGTGGGACACCCATCCCTCCTTTGATCAGCCAAAAATTAAGCGCAATATTGATAAAGATGGTGATTGCACCAAGAAGAAGAGGTGTGACAGCGTCGCCAGATGAGCGCATTGCTGATTCTGCTACGATCACGATGTGAGTTAGGATAAGCACAGGAAAAGCGTACCATAAGTAGGTAGCCCCTAGCTCAATGACGGTCGCGTCGTTTGTTTGTAGCATCATGATGAAGCTAGAAAACAGCGTAATTCCTAGCGTTACAGGAACCAATAGCTTCGCACCAAACTCCATGGAAAGCTGGGTGATGGTTTTAGCGCTTCGTTTATCGTTTCTACCCCAGTATTGTGCAACCAACACACCGTTCGCCGATGCCATACCTGCCATGATCATAATGGCGACAAAATGCCATTTAGAGGCAATACCTACCGCAGCGGTTGCTTCCTTACCAAAATCGCTAACCATAAGAACATCAGCGAGCGCTAAAATAGCGACCAGTGCACTTTGAATTGCGACCGGAAAACCAAGCTTTACCACAGAAGAGAGCAGATGGTTTTGAGAAGCCTGATTAGATGACTTAATATAGGTTTTCGTTGTCATAACAGCCCTCCTGAAAAGTGTGATTGGAATCATAGAAACGGGGCTAATATAAGAAAATTGGAACGCCAAAACCATGTTCAAAAATAGACAAAACCTGTGCGAATCCGTCATTGATGAATTT
>ASHK01000169.1 GCA_000695745.1 Vibrio madracius
CTTGCGCCAACACATCTGATTCAATCGTTAATGGAGGAAGCAAACGAATAACATTGGCTTTCACGCCGCAAGACAACAGAATTAAACCATTTTCTTGTGCTTTGCTTATCACCGCTTTAGTGACATCTTGAAGTGGTTGCCCGATTGTGGATCGGTAAACTCAATCGCCATCATTGCGCCAATGGTGCGAATCTCACCAATCGCAGGCACCGACTTTTGAAGCTCAGTCATGCGCGCATTAACCACTTCACCTATACCTTGGGCTTTAGCGCATAGCTGCTCTTCTTCAATAATCTTCAGCACTTCCAAACCGGCAACACAGCCTAATGGCGAACCAGCATAAGTACCGCCTAAACCACCTGGCAACGCAGAATCCATGACTTGCGCTTTACCTACAACAGCAGAGATTGGGAAACCACCAGCAATGCCTTTCGCCATGGTCATCATATCGGGTTCAATATCCAGATGCTCGGTGGCGAACATTTTGCCGGTGCGAGCAAAACCTGTTTGGATTTCATCTGCTATCAACAAGATACCATGCTGGTCACAAAGGCTGCGTAGTGCCTGAGCAAATTCCGCTGGCGCTTGGTAAAAACCGCCCTCGCCCTGTACAGGCTCGAAAATGATCGCAGCAACGCGACTAGGTTCAATATCGCAAGCAAACAAACCTTGTAATGCCTGTAAGCTATCTTCTGTGCTGATGCCGTGGAACGCGTTCGGATAAGGCGCATGGTAGATTTCGTTCGGGAAAGGACCAAAGCCCGCTTTGTATGGTGCAATTTTGCCAGTTAATCCCATGGTCATGTTGGTACGACCGTGAAAACCACCTTTAAAGGCAATGACGCCGCTACGCCCAGTATGAGCACGTGCTACTTTCACCGCGTTTTCAACCGCTTCGGCACCCGTTGTTAGGAAAATAGCTTTCTTTTCCGAGTCGCCCGGAGCAATGTCAGTAAGCTTTTCTGCCAGCTCAACAAACGATTCATACGGCGTCACCATAGCGCAAGTATGCGAGAAATTGTCGATCTGAGCTTTGACAGCGTCAGTGATGCGCGAGTTGGAGTGACCAGTGTTTGTCACTGCAATACCTGCGGCGAAATCAATATATTTATTGCCCTCGACATCCCACACATGAGCGTTATCCGCTTTCTCCACATAAAGTGGGTACAGTGCGCCCATACCCTGAGCGATAACGTTGCTTCTTCTTTCGTGTAGTTGTTGGTTTTTCATTATTTAATCCTTTATTTGTTCCCGCCAGACGTTTAGTTGCCACCAAAGCACAGGTATTTCACATCCATATATTCGTCGATACCCTGCTTCGCACCTTCACGTCCGATACCCGACTGCTTCACGCCGCCAAATGGCGCTAGTTCTGTCGAGATAATGCCTTCATTGATGCCAACCATACCGTATTCCAGTGCTTCTGCTACTTTCCAAACACGGTGGATGTTCTGGCTGTAGAAGTACGACGCCAAACCGTAAATCGTATCGTTCGCCATATCGATAAGTTCTTCGTCCGTCTCAAAACGAATCACCGGAGCTACCGGACCAAAGATCTCTTCTTGAACGATGTCCATGCTATGTTGCACCTCTTTGAGGATGACTGGCTGCATAAACAAACCATCAAGTTGTTTAAGAGCAGAGACAGGCACAGCACCTTGCTCTATCGCGCGGTCTATTAAAGCTTGGATCCCCTGTTTAGCACTTTCACTGATAACAGGCCGATGTTGACACCTTCATCTAGGCCGTTTCCAACTTTCAACTGCTGTACTGCGGCATCAAATTTCGTTACGAACTCATCGTACACTTTGCTGTGCACATAGAATCGGTTCGCACAGACGCAAGTTTGACCCGCGTTACGGAACTTAGAAGCCATCGCCCCCTGCACAGCGGCATCAATATCAGCATCATCGAAGACGATAAATGGCGCATTACCACCCAGTTCCATTGACGTTCGTTTGATGTCTTTTGCCGCTTGTTGCATTAACACACTGCCCACTTGGGTAGAACCCGTGAAAGACAGCTTGCGGATCAGTGGGTGAGAAGTGAAGATCGCACCGATTTGGCGTGAGCTTTCACCCAGAACCACTTGCAGCGCGTCTTTCGGAATGCCCGCTTGGTAGGCGAGCTCTACAATTGCAAATGCACACAGCGGCGTGGAATCTGATGGCTTAACGACGAAACTACAACCGGCAGCCAATGCAGGGCCAGCTTTACGCGTGATCATAGCGATAGGGAAATTCCACGGCGTTATCGCACATGCGACACCAATGGGTTGCTTGATGGTGACCAAGCGCTTATCTGCCGTTGGCCCCGGAATAGAGTCACCATAGGTACGTTTGGCTTCTTCAGCAAACCATTCAATAAAGCTCGCACCATACAAAACCTCACCCGCAGCTTCTGCCAATGGCTTACCTTGTTCAACGGTCATAATGCGAGCAAGGTCGTCTTTGTTCTCAAGAATCAGTTGATACCAGCGGTTTAATAATACTGCGCGCGACTTAGCCGGCACCTTGGCCCACTCTTTTTGCGCCACATGAGCTCGCTCAATAGCATCCATCAACTCCGCTTCTGATGATATAGGAGCATGACCCACAAGTTCACCTGTTGCTGGATTGGTCACGGCTACTGCGTTGTCCGCTGCCGTGACCATAAAGAGAGTAAGCTCTTATTATTTATTTGCTGCATGGTAATTCCTTTTGTTCCTACTCCTAGCCTTCACTAGGAATGCTGTGGATAAAAAGCAGATGGATCCTAAGCGGGAATCTGCTGAGTAATGCAGTGAATATTGCCACCGCCTAGTAAAACCTCTCGTGTTGGTATACCAACAACTTGATAATTGGGGAGCGCTTTTGTCAAAATTTCGATAGCAATATCGTCATACTGGTCATCAAGTAATGGCAAAAAGATATGCTCGTTCACCATCAAAAAGTTAGCATAGGAAGCACTTAGTCGCTCACCTTCGAGACGATTCATACCATCGCTTGATTCAATGCCATTCGCTTCTTCCTGCGAATAATAAAGCGGCCCCGGAACAGGGATTTTGACAATCTCAATACTCCGACCTTGTGCATCGGTTTGTTCACTAAGCGCGGCGTGCGCTTCACGTGATAACTTAAATTGCGGATCAAAGGGATCATCCGTCCAACTGAGTACCACTTTTGCTGGAGCGACAACGTGAAGTAAGTTGTCGACATGCCCATCCGTTTCATCATTAAACAACCCGTTTGGAAGCCAGACGACCTTTTCGATACCAAGATACTCGGCTAATAGCGCTTCTATCTGTTGTTTACTGAGTTCTGGGTTACCGCCCGGGCTCAATAAGCATTCTTCAGTTGTGTATAACGTGCCTTCGCCATCGGTATGGATCGCCCCTCCTTCTAGAACAAAAGGAGCGCGATAATGATCGATTCCCAACACATCACAGACGGATGCCGCAACTTTATCGTCGTCACTCCAGTCTTCGTAAAGGCCGTTAAACTCGCCTCCCCAAGCGTTGAATTTCCAACTGACGCCGCGTCTCTTTCCCGATGAATTCACCACAACAGTAGGACCGATGTCACGCATCCAAGAATCGTTAAAGGCCATTTCAACCAGTTTGACGGATGAGTGCAGCATGCTTCTTGCGGTTTCATATTGCGATGAACTGACCGCAACAGAAACACACACCACATCTGCAATCGCATTCGCCACGTTCGCAAAGGTTTGTTGCGCTGGTTTCGCGCTCGCGCGCCAATTATCGCGACGCTCTGGCCATGCCAACCATACCTCTCTGACTGGTTCATATTCAGCGGGAAAATAGAAACCGTCTTGCTTTGGGGTCGTATCAAGTTTCATCGGCCGCCTCGTTACTTAGCTAAGCTCATCACGTCTTGATAAAGATCTGGGCGACGATCTCGGAACAGCCCCCAAGCATGACGCGCTTGCGCTGTAGCTTGTAGATCAATGTCTGCATAGATGATGGTTTCACCCTCTCTTGGTGCTTCTGCTAACTTTGCGCCAGTATGATCGGTAATAAATGATGAGCCATAGAAGGTGGTTTCGATGCCATCATCCACCTCTACCCCAACGCGGTTGGACGCGATAACAGGGACAAGATTGGCCGCAGAGTGGCCTTGCATCGTGCGTTGCCAATGGTCACGTGAATCCAAAGATAAATCTTGCGGCTCAGAACCAATAGCGGTTGGATAAAAGATAGCTTCAGCGCCGTTGAGCACTAGACAACGTGCCAGTTCAGGGAACCATTGATCCCAACAAATCCCCGCACCGAAAGTGCCGAACTGGGTCTTCCATACTTTAAATCCTGTATCACCAGGCTGAAATAGTATTTCTCACTATAGCCAGGACCATCTGGAATATGGGATTTGCGGTAGTTTTCTAGTACCGTACCGTCGGCGTCGATCATCACTAAAGAGTTGAAAAAGGTGTTTCCCGCTTTCTCAAAATAGCTCACTGGAATAACCACATTCAGTTCTTTCGCAAGCGCACTAAGCTCTTTGATCAGACGAGAGTTCTCCGTTTCTTCAGCAAGTTCAAAATACTTGGCTTCTTGCTTCTTACAAAAGTAAGGCGCTGCCATGAGTTCCTGAGGGAGTATCACATTCGCACCATTTGCCGCAGCTTCGCGAATCGCACCTTTGATTTTTTCTAGATTCGCGTCTAAATCCCAAGTCTTGGTCAACTGCATCGCAGCAAATTTAACTACTCTACTCATCGGATCTTCCTTTATCTATTCTTTGTTTGAGGCTGACTGAGTGTCTGTCATTGCAGGCACTTCTCGTTGTGTTCTGAATTAGATTGCGAGTTTGTCGCGCAGGTTATAGTAAGCCGCGCCCATCGCTGTCATTGGGATAGCAAAGTGACGACCGCCAGGGAACGCTATGTGGGTCAAATCGGCAAAAGCATCAAATCGCTCTGCGTGTCCGGTTAGTGCTTCGGCCAATAATTTTCCAGCTAGGTGAGTACAAGTAACACCGTGACCACTGTAGCCTGTAGGTAATAAATGTTGTCCGCGAACGCACCGAATTGCGGCATGCGGGAATACGTCAGTAAGAAGTTACCCGTCCACTTATAATCAATACCGATACCTTTTAATTGTGGGAAGATCTTCTCCATCTTAGGACGAATGATGCCTTCGATGTTTTCCGGGTCGCGAGCACCGTAAACGACACCGCCACCAAATAGTAAGCGCTTGTCTGCGCTAAGACGAAAGTAATCCAACAGATAGTTGCAGTCTTCAACACAGTAATCTGATGGCAAGATCTCTTTAAGTTGCGCATCGGAAAGGGGCTCAGTGGCTACAACCTGAGTACCACACGGGATCGCTTTATTGCTGATGTTTGGAGCAAGCCCACCAAGGTAAGCATTGCCTGCAAGAACGATGTATTTCGCTTTTACGCTGCCTTTTTCTGTATGAGCGACAGGGTTGGCGCCTTTTTCCAGGCGAGTCACACCGGATTGTTCGAAGATTTGTCCACCGAGCGCCGTCACAGCCGCCGCTTCACCCAATGCCAGTTTGAGCGGATGAATGTGGCCGCCACGCATATCCAGTAGAGCACCTTTATAAGCAGTGGTACCGACTGCGGCTTCCACTTCACTCGCATCCATCATACGAAGCTGATCATTGCCATAACGTTCCCAGTGCTTTTTGTGCTGTTCTAGACCTTGTAATTGCTTATGATTCAGAGCAGTAAACATCCCCCCCTGCTTGAAATCACAATCAATATTATGTTTGTCGATTAAGGCCGCGAATGATGTCTCCACCTTCAAAAATCATGTTACACAGTGCTTTGGCTTGCTTGTCACCATAGCGACTTTCAATCACATCTACGTCACGGCTATAACTGTTAACAATTTGACCGCCATTACGACCTGTCGCACCAAAGCCAACCTCGCGTTCTCCAACACCACAACCTTAAAGCCTTTTTCTGCCAAATGAAGCGCTGAAGAGAGCCCCGAGAACCCCGCGCCAACGACACACACATCACACTCGATATTGTCTTGTAGTTGTGGGTACTCACTTACATTTTGAATTGAGTGAGCATAATATGAATCAGTATGTTTGTTCATGGTTATATTCCTTTCGATTACTGCTTCAGGCTTAAGGTTGGAGACGAATCCATGTCGTCTTGGTTTCAGTGAATTTCTCGATGGCATGAATCGACTTGTCACGTCCATTACCACTCATTTTAAATCCACCAAATGGGACGGTCATATCGCCCTCGTTGTAGTTATTCACCCACACAGAGCCCGCTTCTAACTGTTTAGCCACTCGGTGTACGCGATTAATATTGTCACTCCATAGTGCTGCGCCTAAGCCATACTTGGAGTCATTGGCAATTTCGATGGCTTCTTGCTCTGTTTTAAATGGAATGACGCATAACACAGTCCAAAGATCTCTTCTTGAGCCACGCGCATGCTATTTTCGACATTGTCGAGAATCACGGGAGCAATAAAAGCACCGTCACCAACTACGTCACCGCCACAGCGCAGCGTTGCCCCTGCCTCTTGACCAAGTTTGACGTAATCCAGCACTTTTTCTTTGTGCTCACGATCGATAAGCGCCCCCATAGAAGACGTAGGATCCATTGGATCTTTAGGCATGAACGATTGAGCAGCACTGATTACTTTATCGATGAATACATCTTTGATGCTTTCGTGAACCAAAAGGCGTGTTGCTGCTACGCATACTTCACCCTGGTTATAGAAACAGCCTGCCGCCGTTTCAGCTGCGGCTCGGTCCAGATCGGCATAATCTTCAAATACGATATTGGCGTTCTTGCCCCCGCTTCGGCCCAAACACGTTTTAGGTTCGTTTCACCCGAGGCAATCATAAGATGACCAGCGACTCGGGTAGATCCAGTAAAGGCAATACAATCAACATCATCGTGGCGTGCCAGCGCTTCGCCCGCTTCATGACCATAACCAGTAATAACTTGAAAGACACCTGCTGGAATACCAGCTTGATTTGCCAACTTTCCTAGAAAGATTGCCGTCAGCGACGACTTTTCAGATGGTTTTAGAATAACGCTGTTACCTGCCG
Organism: Vibrio madracius; assembly: GCA_000695745.1. Classification (GTDB taxonomy): domain Bacteria; phylum Pseudomonadota; class Gammaproteobacteria; order Enterobacterales; family Vibrionaceae; genus Vibrio; species Vibrio madracius. Next base: position 7,043 of record ASHK01000169.1, read on the forward strand.
CTAACGCTGGACCTAATTTCCAACAACCAATCCATAGCGGGAAGTTCCATGGCACGACAGCAGCAACAACTCCGATCGCTTGATGAGAGATAAAGGCATGAACATCCTTTTCTGTTGGTGCCACTTCACCATACACTTTGTCGATAGCCTCGGCATACCAACGAATAGACGTTGCAGCACCGGGAATATCCGTTGACACGCTATGTGCGATCGGCTTACCAGTATCGAGCGTTTCCAGTAGCGCTAACTCTTCGACATTGTCATCTATGAGTGCGGCAAATTTTAACAATACGTCTTTACGTGCTGCTGGAGCAATTTGGCTCCATTCTCCTTGTTTAAATGCTTGTCTGGCGTAATCTACAGCACAATCAACATCGGCAGCTTGGCAGCGCGCAATATTGGCAATGATTTCATCGGTAGCTGGGTTGACAACCTCTAGCGTTTTGCCATCTACTGCTGCGGTGTACTCACCATTTAGAAATGCTCTTTGCTCGATATTTAGAGCATTTCGTTGTTCAATCCATTGTTGCTGCGTTTTCATACGCTCTCCTTGCTTACCTCAAGGCGCTAGAATGCTTTGGGCGTGTGTGCACTTATCATTCTGCAAGCCTTATCGGAGTGATTAGTAAATTTATGCGGGATAGTCGTATCAATAACGTAAGACTCCCCCGCCTTTATTAGGTAGGTTTCTCCGTTATACTCAAGTTCAACTTCACCACTTAATACCGTGCCGACTTCTTCACCTTCGTGTTTGATATTAGAGGAGCCCGTTGTACTGTTAGGAGCATACTCTTCAATCAGAAAGCCGATTTCTTGCTTATTACTGCCATTGTTAACCAACTTCATTGAGACATTTTCACTGCCTATTTCAATGAGATCTTCTGGTTTAATCACGACCTTTATTTCTTTATTCTCTTGTTGCTCAAACGTAAAAAACTCAGAAAGAGACAACGAAAAACGTTCACTATTTTTTGCAAAGAACTCACCGAAGGACTTACTTTGGCATTCTCGATTGAGGAAATAGCGCTGTGGGTAATGCCTGCTCTTTCTGCCAACTCTCGCTGTGAAAGTCCGCGCTCTTTTCTTAGTTGAGCGATATTTTTACCAATCTGGTGGTTATCCATGCATTCAGCCTCTAAATTACTTTGAAGCTGACATAATAAATTCTTTAAATAAAATTTGTGAGAAATGATTGTGTTTCGCTTGCCATTCTGGGTGCCACTGCACGCCAACAAAATATTTTTGACCTGGCAAACTAAACGCTTCTACCAGACCATCAGGCGCTTTAGCTTCTACTTTCAGTGTTGCCGCTAACTTTTCAACCCCCTGATTATGAAGAGTATTTACTTCAAATCTCTCTGTTTGATTCCACTTCGCTTTGACTAACCATTGTTGGAATACACCATCATTTTCAACATGGACAAAATGAGCTGGCGCGTATTTCTCATTGAAATCTTTTGATTCGCTTTCACGATGATCATCGAATCCCGCTTCATGTACTGCTGGGTTTAAGCTGCCGCCTAGCGCCACGTTCATCTCTTGGAACCCACGACAAACACCAAGACATGGGATGTTCATATCTATTGCACGACGTATCAGCTGAATCGCTAACTCGTCCCGCGCCTCGTCTTTCTTTAATTCCTCATGGGTAGCGTTGTAACGATAAGGCGCAACATTAGAATGACTTCCCGGGAATAACAGCCCGTCACATACCGCCAATATTCTCTCTAATTCGCTTTCTTCTATTACCGATGGAAGAATAATGGGTATGCCACCGAAATCTTTCACGGCTTGAAGGTAAAACTCATTCAATGCCTGTATCTGATATCCAGCGAGCTCTTTCCGACAGCTTATGAGTCCTATTATTGGCTTTCTCATCTCAGACATTGTCACACTCACGTTCGATTTATTTAACAAAAACCGTACAAGCCATGTACAAAATTATCAACACTAGTGTTCAAAATAGGTTCCATTTCGTGACTTCGATCTCTATTTTGTTTAAAAAAAAAGCTAATTTCGCTCGATATATTGAGCAAAAGACGATCAACTGTTACAAATTAGTTAACAGCTAACACGGTTGAAATAATAACCGAACCGCATAAATATCAATAAAAACAATAATATAAGTTTATAAAGCAGCCAAAAACCTCATTTAGAAAATGGGCTTTGTGTTCATTTTGTTAAACACTTAGCGAATTATTGTTCAAAACATGAGGCCACTAGGAGTAGTAAAGATGGATACCTATTTACAGGAAGTTAAAAATTTTAGACAAAGTTGGCCAGAAATTAAGTACGTTGACCTTATATTCACTGATGTAAACGCCACGCCTCGTGGTAAGCGAATCCCTGTAGATTCGTTGGAGAAGTTAGTAAAAGGGGTCGCTCTTCCTCTTTCTACTATTACGCTCGATACTAAGGGGGCTGTGGTCGAATCTGCCGGTCTGGGCGAAGATTTGGGCGAGCCCGACAATCTTTGTTTCCCTGTCGCAGGCACACTTCTGCCAACTGCCAAAGACGGCACCGGACAGCTTCTATTAAGTATGATGGAAGATGACGGTAAAACGCCTCACCGTCTTTTTATTCGTAACATCATCGACCGTATGTTGAATACACTGCATTCGAAAGGCATGTTTCCCGTTGTCGCTCTTGAACTTGAGTTCTATCTGATCGACAAAGAACGCGGCGAAAATGGCGAACTGCAAACGGCCATCAATCCAACAAAGAATAGACGTGAAACAGACACTGAAGTCTACGATGTTGACGGACTGGATGATTATGCTGATTTCTTAGCAGAGCTAAACCTAGCGGCGACTGAACAAAGTTTAAATACCGCAGGGGCGCTGTCTGAATCTGCACCAGGCCAGTTTGAAATCAACTTCGATCACTCTCAAGACGTACTGCGTGTGTGCGATGAGATCATTTTTTCTAAGCGTCTTATTAAGCAAATCGCCCACAAACACGGCTTTGATGCCACTTTCATGGCCAAACCTTTCCTTGAAGAAGCAGGCAACGGGCAACACATGCACATCAGCCTTATTGATGAGCATGGTGATAACCTGTTTACCAATAAAGAAGACGATACTGCAAGTCCACTGTTCTACCGAACGATGGCCGCCATGTTGTCACAGATTTCGGATGCGATGGCGCTGTTATGTCCTAATGTAAACTCTTACCGCCGCTTTGTGCCTGGTGCCTACGTACCAACGAAAGCAGACTGGGTGAGAACCATCGAGGCGTCGCCCTTCGTGTTCCAATTAGCGATGGTAAAAACCGTCGTATTGAACACCGCATCGCAGGTGCGGATGTCAATCCATACATTCTCGCTGCAGTAGTACTTTCAGCCGTATTAGCGAGTGATAACTATACCCAAGACCAATGCCCACCAGCTCTTAGCGACAACGCTGTAGACTTGCCAACGCGCATGTCTGATGCACTGACTCAACTTGAAGCCAGTGAATTAGGAGCGTTTTTCTCGCAAGACTTTATTGACATGTATCTCGCTTGTAAACGAAGTGAACTGGCCGAATTCGAACGCATAATTACGCCGTTAGAAATTGATTGGATGCTTCACTCTGCATAACGAAAGGAATGAGTTTTATGACTACGCAGACAAAGGCGCTGGAGGCGCCGCTAAAAATAAGCAGTAAACACCTGGCGGTTAGCCTTTCCATAGTCTTCTTGTTTATTACCTTTACCTCTATTGGACTTAACCATGTCGAAGGCGAAAGCTACGGCTGGTTAGCCTGTTACCGACATCGTTAGTACTGGTATTTGCACTAACCACACACCGCACTGTTGAAGCTCTATTTAGTGGCACCATTGCTGGCGTGTTGCTACTCGATCCCACTCAAGCCGTAGAACAAATCGTTGGCATTTCAATGGATGTGATGATGAATGAAACATTGCATGGATCATTCTCGTCTGCGGTCTAATGGGCGGGCTGATTGCTGTTTTGGAAAAAGGCGGCAGTATTCTTAGCTTCAGCGATATGCTGGTCAATAAGGTCAAAAGTCGAAATCAGTCGCTACTGATGACTTTCCTCTTAGGTATTCTTATTTTTATCGATGATTACTTAAATGCGATTGCCATTTCGTCTTCTATGAAAAAAATCACGGATGGCTACCAAGTCTCTCGAGAAAAGCTAGCCTATCTGGTGGACTCAACTGCTGCGCCTATCTGTATTCTTGTTCCAATTTCAACATGGGCGATTTTCTTTAGTTCACTTCTTGAGGCCAACGATGTCGCAGAGCCTGGACAAGGCATTGCCGCTTATATCCAAGCGATTCCTTATATGGCTTACGGGTGGGTAACATTGGCGATTGTTTTCCTTGTTGCCATCGGCAAATGCCAGATCTCGGTGCAATGAAAAAGGCCGAAGAGCGTGCTAGAAATGGTCAAGTCAAACCAGATGGTGCGACAGACATCGACTTTGGTGCTGATATCAAAGCGCACTCCAATCCGACTATGGGGCTGATTAATTTCCTACTGCCAATGGTGGTACTGGTTGGCGCCTCTTGGTATTTTGGTATCGACTTGTTAGCGGGTGTTTTTGTCGCAATTGTCTTTACGATCTGCTTCTACGGCATCCAAAAACTGGTCACGATGAATGAACTGTTTGACGCGGTATACGATGGCATTAAAGTGATGCTATTGCCATTAGCAACGGTTATTGGCGGCTTTATGCTCAAGAGTGTTAATGACTCATTAGGCCTCACACAATTTGTTATCGAAACGGTAAGCCCTTACCTATCGGCGCAATACTTCCCTGCTTTGATCTTCTTAGTGACTGGCGGTCTGGTGTTTGCTTCCGCTTCTTCTTGGGCACGTTTGCTGTTGCTATGCCGATCATTCTGCCTTTGGCAGAGCAAATTGGCGTACCACTGCATCTAACTATCGCAGCAATGCTGTCCGCATCGGCAGCAGGAAGCCACTCCTGCTTCTTTAGTGACTCTACCGTCCTCTCCGCTCAAGGTTCTGGCTGCACATCAATGCAACATGCCATTACCCAGTTCCCTTACGCATTGATTGGTATTGTCGCCACCACATTATTCTTTATTGTCGTTGCCTAGCAGCGAATTAAGAAAACCAAAGGGATACCTACTCAGCGGGTATCCCTTTTTTTGCTGTTTTATTACCCAATTTTATAATCTTTGCGCAACAATACCATTCCCTTTTTCCTACAAATTATCTCTTTCCTATCACAAGCCATTTGCACGGAATAACACCACATTCTGTAAGTTATTGTAAAACTGGCCATTGTTAGTTTATTTTCTTGATTTAAATCAATTTCGTCGAAATAGTTTTGTTGTTTTATTGAAATACAAACACCCATACCGTAACAAAATTAACAAAGTTTGCGGTTATCTATTGGATGTGTGCAGTGTCAGTTATTTTCCTTATTTGCATCAGCAAAAAGGGATATTTTACAAATGGAGAAGAACATGAAACACCATAGTGGCGAAGGAAAAGGGCAATGCCCAGTGATGCACGGCAGTCATACTCGAGTCGGTGGTAAAGGTACGCAAAACCGACAATGGTGGCCAAATCAACTCAATCTTAGAATTCTTCATCAGAATGATCAAAAAGGTAACCCTTACGATCCGTCCTTTGACTATAAAAAAGCATTTCTTACTCTTGACCTGAAAGAAGTTAAGCAAGCGATCGAAGCCGTTCTTACTGACTCAAAAGATTGGTGGCCTGCCGACTATGGTCATTATGGTCCATTTATGATTCGTATGGCCTGGCACTCAGCAGGTACGTATCGCACAGCAGATGGTCGAGGCGGTGCCAACTCAGGTAACCAACGTTTTGCTCCATTAAACAGTTGGCCTGACAACGGCAACCTAGATAAAGCTCGCCGTCTACTATGGCCTGTAAAACAAAAATACGGTAAAGCGCTTTCTTGGGCTGATTTGTTTATTCTTGCCGGGAACGTTTCTATTGAATCTATGGGTCTTAAAACCTCGGTTTTGCTGGTGGTCGTGAAGATATTTGGGAACCAGAAGAAGACGTTTACTGGGGTATGGAAAGTGACTGGCTCGGCGATGAACGTTACTCTGGCGACCGTCAATTAGAAAACCCACTAGCTGCGGTACAAATGGGTCTTATTTATGTCAACCCAGAGGGTCCAAACGGTGAGCCAACGGTTCTCGCCTCTGGCCGTGATATTCGTGATACCTTCGCTCGTATGGGTATGGATGACGAAGAGACCGTCGCGCTTGTAGCTGGTGGTCACACCTTTGGTAAAACACACGGTGCAGGCGACCCTGAACTAATGGGACCAGAGCCAGAAGCGGCTCCAATGGAAGAGATGGGCTTTGGTTGGCGCAACAACTTTGGTAGTGGCCTGGGTGATGACACCACAACCAGTGGTATCGAAGGCGCTTGGACTCCAAACCCGATTCCAATGGGATAACGGTTATTTTTGATATGTTGTTTGGCTACGATTGGGACCTTGTTAAGAGTCCAGCGGGTGCTTGGCAATGGGTACCTGTTGGCGTTCCAGAAGATCACATGGCACCAAAAGCGCATGATGCGTCACAAAAAGTGACCACTATCATGACCACAGCTGACATGGCGATGCGTATGGATCCTATCTATGGCGAGATTTCTAAACGCTTCCACGAAAACCAGATCAATTTGCTGATGCCTTTGCTCGTGCTTGGTTTAAATTGACTCACCGTGACATGGGACCAAAAGCTCGTTATCTTGGTGAAGAAGTTCCTAATGAAGACCTAATTTGGCAAGATCCGCTACCAGCGGCCGCTGATGAACCGATCGATGAAGCAGACATCAAAGAGTTGAAGCAGAAGATTCTTGCTTCGGGTCTAACCGTCTCTGAACTGGTTTACACAGCATGGTCTTCTGCCTCTACCTTTAGGGGGTCAGATTTCCGTGGTGGTGCTAATGGTGCACGTATTCGCTTAGCGCCTCAACGTCACTGGGAAGTCAACCAACCAGCACAACTTGAGCGTGTACTTGCTACGCTTGAGGCCATTCAAGAAGAGTTCAATCAATCTCATGGTAATAAAGTCGTTTCTATCGCTGACCTGATTGTACTAGGTGGTAACGCTGCTATCGAGAAAGCAGCGCTAGAAGCTGGCAACACTATTGAGGTTCCGTTTGCAGCAGGTCGTGTCGACGCACTGGCTTCTCAAACTGATGAAGAATCTTTTGGGGTGCTTGAGCCTATTGTTGACGGTTTCCGCAACTACGCTCAAAAAGCATATACCGTGTCTGAAGAAGACTTACTGTTGGATAAAGCGCAACTACTGACATTAACAGCGCCAGAAATGACGGTTCTTGTGGGTGGTTTACGCGTCCTAGGTGCAAACTTTGGTGACAGCGAGCATGGTGTTCTTACCGAGCGTAAAGGCACGCTAACCAATGACTTCTTCGTCAACCTTACCGATATGGACGTAGTATGGCGTCCAAGCAACGAAGAAGCTACGGAGTTTGTTGGTCTAGAACGAGCCACAGGTAACGCTAAATGGAAAGCGACGCGTGCCGACTTGGTCTTCGGCTCTAACTCTCAACTTCGTGCACTTGCAGAAGTTTATGCGTGTGATGACGCCAAAGATACCTTTATTGGTGACTTTGTATCAGCATGGGTGAAAGTAATGAACGCTGATCGTTTTGATATCTAAACACCATTAGTAAGTAATCAAAAGCCACTTGAATATCAAGTGGCTTTCTTCATTGTAAACTCGTCAACCGCTTCACTTAATTCCAGTTGAGCACTCTGACTTCATTTCCTTCTTCTGGTTTTCTAGGAATGTTAAGCGACAACAAGAGTGAAATCGCGGCCATACCCGCGCCAATATAAAATACGCTGGACGGTGAAATTAGCCAAATAAACCCAAAAGTTACTGGTATAACAACCGCGGCAATATGATTAATCGTAAAGGACACCCCTGCCGTTGAAGCCATGTCTGCTGGATCTGCGATTTTTTGGAAGTACGTCTTAATGGCTAAAGCAAGAGCAAAGAAAAGGTGATCAATAACGTAAAGCGCAGCTGCCCACTCCGCAGTTTGAACCAGCCCATAACCAACAAAAACAAAGATCAATCCCACATATTCAAACATCAGAGCCTTGCGTTCACCAACGACACCAATAAATCGACCAATTTTTTTGGCGAATAAGAAATTGAACAAGTAGTTAATTAAAAACAGTAGCGTGATATCAGAAACGCTGTAGCCAAACTTTTCTACCATTAAAAAGCCAGCGAATACTGTAAAAATCTGTCTTCTTGCGCCACTCATAAATGTGAGCGCGTAATACAACCAGTAACGCTTGCGCAGCACCAGTTTCTTGGTTTGTGGCGTGGAGGCCTTAAATTGAGGAAAAGCGAACGCAATAAACAGCACCAACACAAAACCTATGCCGCCACTGATTCCGTATACCCATATATAGTCGAGCTTGAACACCTCAACCATAACCCAAAGCGCACCATAGGTTAATAGCGATGCTAGCGCCCCAACAGAAATCAATTTACCCAGCACTTCAGGGCTTCTTCTTTATTGAGCCATTGTAGTGATAGGGACTGTTTTAGTGTTTCAAAATAGTGAAACCCTGTTGACATAATTAAGGTCGTGACAAGGAGCCCCGCTACCGATGGAAAAAACCGGTAATCGCCGTACCAAATGTCAGCAGTAGCAAAGAGACAATCATGAACTTTTGCTCACGAATAAACAGCAAAACAAACACCGTCGTAAATGCGAGAAAGCCTGGTATTTCTCTCACACTTTGCAGTAGACCAATGTCAGAACCATCGAAGTTAGCTTTCTCGATGACAAAGTTGTTGAGCAGCGCCATCCAACTCGAAAAAGCAATTGGCACTATAATTGAGATAATAATGAGAAAGTTTTGCGGTGTTCGCCATCCATTTGCGGTTTGCGTTGAAGACATTTTCAGTTCCGTATGGGGKCTGTTTTTTAGTTTTGAGAAATGTATGCTCACGATCAGACATGAGTTTTAGTGGAGTCTAATACGTTGGCACTGATAAATAAATTAAAAGTCACCACATGTAACTTGTGCAACTTCGTCGAGCCACCCTTTGCTTATTATGAGATGGAAAGCATCTACACCGCAAAACAGTGGCAACAGAAGACTGAGTGGTTAAAACGCACTCTGACCGCGCTCGATTCCGACATAATCGCGTTTCAGGAAGTGTTTTCTGTCGAGACTTTACAAACATTACTCAAGGAACTTGGCTACCCCTATTTCAGTTACAACCTGCAACCGAACATCGAAGCCGGGTATATTTACTCTCGCCCAGCATTAGCATTTGCGTCGCGTTACCCTATCATTCGACACCCTAACCTCACCGCCCTTACACCGTTTGAAGGGGAGTTTAGTCGACCTGTGCTGCACATCACTGTCAGCGTTGACGGGATGGGTGAACTTGATCTGTACAATGTCCATCTTAAGTCAAAGAGACCAGCTTTGCCCGATGAGGCGTTAGAGAACACGGATAATGTTGAAGCGTGGCTGATTGAAACCCAGGGGCAGGTGCTATCATCATTACTGCGGGTGCAAGAAGCAGCGGCTTTACATCAAGCGATAGTGCGACACAAATTACATTTTCAGCGGCCATTTATCCTGTTGGGCGACTTTAATAACAATATTGATAGTCACGAGTTCTCGCCATTTCGAAGTCAGTTCCGCCATCGAAAAAGAGACAGCATTACCGATGTTAAGCCCTATCATTTTCACGATAGTTGGGCACTGATACCAAAAGGACAGCCTACTCGCCCAGTAGATGAAATAACGTCGCCTATCACCCATTATTACGGTGAGTCAGGCAGTCGGCTCGATCATATTCTTGTCTCTAGCGAATTCAATCCCAACTATGTTTTATCTATGTTTGAGGTCACTGATTATCAGCTGACCAACCAACATATTATTGACCCAATATTTGGTATCGATGACATCAGCACGGATCACGCTTTGGTTTCCATCACCTTTGAGACTCGAGATTAATCTGAATCAATACCATAAACCACTTGCTAAAGATAAAAAATTCAATTAGTTATAAAGGTTACTTACATCACAAGCGAGGAGGCTGGCATGAACGTTATTATTCGACCAACAGAACTACGAGACGCAGAGGGTCTGAGTCAGCTCTTTTCGCAGCCAAAAGCGCAACGAGAAACCTTGCAATTGCCCTTACCTTCTGTCGCGATGTGGCAAGAAAGGCTAAGCAATATGCCTGCGGGACTTTACAGTTATGTGGCTGAGTTAGACGGAAAAATCGTCGGTAATATAGGACTAGAACACTCTCAGAGACCAAGAACTGCTCATTGTGCGACGTTTGGGATTGCGTTCATGACGAATACCACGGTTTAGGTATTGGCAGTCGACTTGTAGAGACAGTATTAGACCTCACCGACAATTGGCTCAATGTTCAGAGAGTACAGATTGAGGTAAACGCCGATAATAAAGCCGCCATTGCGCTGTACTCTAAATCGGTTTTGAAATTGAAGGTGAAGCTCTGTGCTCAGTGTTTCGAGATGGCGAATTTATCTCGACCTATTATATGGCTCGGCTAAAAGACCAACTCTAGTGTCGTGGCAACCAAGAACGTTCGCTTGACCACGTTCTTGGTTTTTCTCACTCAGTCCTCAGCAGATCTTTCCGGCTCCTATTTTCATATCTACGTCGCACGTAATCGCTACTTGAGCCGCTATTTTTAGTCCTTCAACAATGTTCTCTAATGACATCGTCGGTTGTGTACCGGACACATCCTGTTCAGGTAATAAAGGGATATGGATGAATCCGTGTTTAATGTGACTGTTACGCAGATAATGTTGCACACCATAAAACAGATGATTGCAGACAAATGTCCCTGCAGAG